>JALZNB010000037.1 GCA_030857905.1 Actinomycetota bacterium | reverse complement strand
CGTCCGCGCGAGCCCGTGCGGCCAACTCGACGAGCGGGTCCGGTAGGGCGGGCTTCTCGGGTTCGCCTGTGCAGGCAGCGAGCGCCGGGGCCGCCACGGCGAGCATCGCGGCGGACCGGAACAGGGCGCGGCGGCTCACCGGGGTCATCCTCACGGTGAGTCATCCTGCCAGGCCGCCGATCCGGTCTCCGCGGACTCCTGATGATCGCCTGTGCGACGTCCCCCGGCGGGCGAGATACGCTAGGTGACCACGGTCGGCACGCGGTACCGCCGACCGGCGGACAATCGCACCATCGACTCGAATAGGAAGTGGCCGCCGTGGCCGACCAGCGACATCGCGACAGCGGGACCAACGCCACGCCCGGCACTCCGGTCGGAGTGGCGCTCGAGCCCATCATCGCCGAAGCCGTTGCCGCGACAGGGTTCGAACTCGAACAGCTCGACGTGCAGCAGGCCGGCCGCAAGAGCCTGGTCAAGGTCGTCGTCGACGGCGACGACGGGGTCGAACTCGACCAGATCGCCGCGGTCAGCCGGGCGGTCTCCGCCGCGCTCGACGACAACGACGCCGTGCTCGGCGGCCCGTACACCCTTGAGGTCACCTCACCCGGTCTCGACCGGCCGCTGATCCGGCCGAGGCACTGGCGCCGGACCCGACTGCGGCTGGTGAAAGTCCGCCCGGTCGAAGGCGCCGAGTACGTGGCCAGGGTGGGTGCCGCCGACGAGGAGACCGACGGCGGTGTCGACCTGCTCGTCGACGGCGAAGTGCGTCGAGTGCTCTACGCCGAGATCACGCACGCGGTGGTCGAGATCGAATTCAAGCAACCGCCCGTGGCGGAGTTGACGATGCTCGAAGGTCGAGCGTCCGGGAACGAGGAGGACGCGCGATGAACGTGGACATCGCGGCGCTTCGCGCCATCGAGCGTGACAAGGACATCCCGTTCGAGACGGTCATCGACGCGATCGAGCTCGCGCTGCTGACCGCCTACAAGCACACCGAGGGCCACCAGGCGCACGCCAAGATCGACATCGACAAGCGGACCGGCGTCGTGCGCGTGCTGGCGTTCACCACCGGCGAGGACGGCGCGGTCGCCGAGGAGTGGGACGACACCCCCGAGGGCTTCGGTCGCATCGCGGCGACGACCGCGAGGCAGGTCATCCTGCAGCGGCTGCGCGACGCCGAGCACGAGCGCACCTTCGGCGAGTTCGCGGCCAAGGAGGGCGAGATCATCGCCGGGGTCGTGCAACGGGACACCCGGGCGAACTCGCGCGGCATGGTCGTGGTGCAGGTCGGCGAGGTCGAGGGTGTGCTGCCGCAGGTCGAGCAGGTGCCGGGGGAGAGCTACGAGCACGGCACCCGGCTCAAGTGCTACGTCGTCGGGGTGGCCAGGGGAACCCGCGGCACCCAGATCACGTTGTCCAGGACGCACCCGAACCTGGTGCGCAGGCTCTTCGTCCTTGAGGTCCCCGAGATCGCCGATGGCACGGTGGAGATCCCGGCGGTGGCACGTGAGGCAGGTCACCGCTCGAAGATCGCGGTCCGTTCGACCGTCGCCGGGGTCAACGCCAAGGGCGCGTGCATCGGCCCGATGGGCGCCCGGGTGCGCAACGTGATGAGCGAGCTGTCCGGGGAGAAGATCGACATCATCGACTTCGCCGACGACCCGGCCACGTTCGTCGGCAACGCGCTCTCACCTGCGAAGGTCATCTCGGTGACGGTCGTCGACGAGCGCACCAAGACGGCACGGGTCGTGGTGCCGGACTTCCAGCTCTCGCTGGCCATCGGCAAGGAGGGGCAGAACGCCCGACTCGCCGCCCGGCTCACCGGGTGGCGGATCGATATTCGCAGCGACGCGCCCGCCGCGCCGCAGGCCGCACCGGTATCCGGTTCGGCCGAGTGAGCGAGACGGGATAGACTTTCCGTGGTTCACCGTCAGGAACCTGCCTCCACACGTCCTGTTCGGACCTGTGTCGGCTGTCGCGTCCGGGCGGAGGACGCAGAGTTGTTGCGAGCGGTGCTCGTGGACGGGGAGGCGATCCCCGACCCGAGGCGCCGCGAACCCGGGCGAGGGGCGTGGATTCACCCCCACCCGGGCTGTCTGGCCAAGGCTGAGAAGCGGCGGGCCTTCACGCGGGCCTTCCGAACATCGGGCGTGGTCGGCGTCGACGGTCTCCGCACGGAGATCGAGCGGCTTGTGAGCAGTATTGGCGCTGGAGGACCCCGCGCCGTGTCAGCGGAGAAGGAAGCAGGTCGACCCGTCATGAGTCAGCCGTGAAGCTGAAGACATGAACGCGCGACGATAAGACGAGGTCGACGGGACTGCCGCCGACCTCATCAGACGAGGAGAGCAGTGGCAGGCAAGGCCCGTGTGCACGAGCTGGCAAAAGAGCTCGGAGTCACCAGCAAGGATGTTCTCGCCAAGTTGAAAGATCTGGGCGAGTTCGTGAAATCCGCGTCTTCCACAGTGGAGGCGCCGGTAGCCCGCAGGCTGCGGGATGCCTATCCCGGCAAGGGCGAGTCGAAGCCGAGCGCCCCGCGCCCCGGCCCGAAGCCGACCCCGCGCCCACCCGCCCCGAAGGCCGAACAGCCCGCGGCGAGTGCCCCGACGACAAC
>JALZNB010000019.1 GCA_030857905.1 Actinomycetota bacterium | reverse complement strand
TCGACCGCGCGGTACGAGGAATCCGAGCCGTCGGGGCCGACGACCACCGTCCGATAGGCGGCCATATCCCTGTCCTCCCAGTGGGCTACTAGTGGGTAAACCTAACCAGGACAACGACCGACCCGCCTTTCGGACGCGGCCCGCCGGGTCGACGGCTTCGCGCACCCGGCCGCCTGGTCGGTGTCTGTCGCACCTGGACGAACGCGCGTTTCGAGGACCTGTCGCGCGCCCGCGAGAACTGCGGTCTAGCTGGCGGGATTCGTCAACGGGAGCCAGCTGATGATCGCGCTCGCGACGGCGTCTGGTTCCTCGACCGGCGCCAGGTGCCCGGCGTTTGGCAGCACGACCAACTGCCCGCGGGTCAGTTCGGTCATCTCCTCGGCGAGCGTCACCGGCATCAGGGCATCTTGGGCGCCATGCACGACCAGAGTCGGGACGACGACCGCCCGCAACGTGTCCCGCGAGTCGGGACGTGCGGCCATCGCGCGCTGCGCCCAGGCCACCGACGCGCCGTCCTGTTCACCGATCCACCGCCGGACCTCGCCGGAATCGGGACGCGCGAGCAGGTTCGGCAGCAGCGAGTCCGCCAACCAGTGACCTGGCCCCTCCCGCTCCGCGCGGGCGGCCACGTCGAGGCGTCCGGCGCGGGCCTCATCGGTGTCCGCGGGAGCCTTCGTGTCAATCAGCACCAGACCCGAGACACGGTGTGGGGCCGCCCGCAGGACGGCCATCGACGCGTACCCGCCCATCGAGCAGCCGCCGAGCACGGCCTGCTCGACGCCGTGGTCGTCGAGAAGTGCGAGGACATCGGTGGCCACCGTGTCCAGTGACGGCGGGGCGTCACCCGCGCCGCGCTGGTCGGGCGTGATCAAGCGCACGTGGTCGGACAACCGGTCGCGAACGGCGTCCCACATCCGCGAGTCGAGCGGGAAGGCGTGGAGGAGAACGAGAGTCTGCACGCCGTCCATTGTGTCGCGCGCGCCGTCCCGTCACCCGCCCAGACCGGCCACGCGGCGCACGGCGTCAGGCCCGCCGAGTTCCGCGCGGGCGTCGGGGTTGTCGCGGTAATACCGCAGGATGGTGAGCACGACGAGTTGGTCGATGTTCATCATCCCCATCGCGATCACACAGGTCACGTCTTTGCCGAACTTCGCCGCGAGCGCCCGCACCCGGTCTGCGACCGGGACGTCCTTGGCGATCAGCCCGACGTAGTGGCGACTCGCCGACGTGCGCGCTTTGCCCAGGCGCACCGCGAGTGGCCGGACCTCGGAGATGGCGTCCCACGGCACCCGCACGACCGGCCGCAACCAGGTGAGCACCACATCGCCGGGTGTGAGCACGATCCCGACCTTCTTCGGTTTACCGCGCAGCGAGAACGCGCCCGCCAGGAGCAGCAACAGGCCAAGCAGGCCGAGAACGCCTCCACCGAACCCGAGCGCCACTCCCCCGAGGACGAACAGCAACGCGGCGAGCCCGCCCAACACCAGCCCGACCACCACGAGAACGATGCCTGCCGCCCGACTGGGTTGACGGGTCGGGATGAGCAGGCCAGCGACACCGTCGACCTCGGTGATGGTGGCCGTGCCGGTGGTCCGCTTGACCGGATTCGGTGTGCCGTCGGGCCCGCGCCACGGCAGCGGGCAGGGCAGGGCGCGCGCGTCGTTCATGATGACCATGCAATCGTACGGACGACTGGTCTCGCCAGGTGAATTGGAATGTCATCTTAAGGGGATACCAGATCTCGGTCGACCCGGTTTGATTCCCGGCGGCCGGGACGCGATCTCCATCCGGTGTCGATGTGCGGCGTCGGATGGCCGCTCCGGGTGGGGATCGGGCAGCGAGGTTGGATACGGTGCGAATGTGCCCCGTCGGAATCGGTACAAGCAGGAGAAGGGCGGGGTCGAGCCTCGGCCGCTCGGCGGTGGCCTCGGTGGACAACGCCAGGAGACCAGCGCCGACGGCGAGTGGCTTGTCCGGGACATTCCGGGTGTTCATGCCACCAAGACCTACCGGTGTCCCGGTTGTGATCATGAGATTCGAGCGGGGACGCCGCATCTGGTGACCTGGCCCGCCGACGACTACGGCGGTGTGGACGAGCGCAGGCATTGGCATCGCCAGTGTTGGTCGGCACGGGGACGGCGACGGCCTTCCCGTCGAAGGTGACCTCCACTGCGGCGGGTGCCGCATAATGGGGGCGTGCCCATGTATGAGTTCCGTTGCCGCGAGTGTGGATCCACCTTCGATGTGAACCGGCCGATGAGTGAGTCGTCCGACCCGGCCGCGTGCCCCCAGGGGCATGAGGACACCGTCAAGTTGTTGCGGATGGCCGGTCTGTCCGGGTCCTCCGGCGCGTCCGTCCCCGCCGGTGGTGGCGGCGGCGGAGGGTGCTGCGGCGGCGGCTGTTGCGGCTGACCTACTTCCCGTAGTCGCGAAAGCCCTTGCCGGTCTTGCGGCCGAGCCTGCCCGCCCTGACCAGGTGTTCCAACAGCGGCGCCGGTGAGTAGCCCGCTTCGCGGAACTCGTTGTAGAGGGTGCGTTCGATGGCCAGCGAGACGTCGAGGCCGACGACGTCGAGCAGTTCGAACGGGCCCATCGGCAGGCCGCAGCCGACCTTCATCGCCGTGTCGATGTCGTCGGCGTCGGCGTAGTGGGCTTCGAGCATCTTCACCGCGTCGTTGAGGTACGGGAAGAGCAGTGCGTTGACGATGAAGCCCGCGCGGTCACCGCAGTGGACCGGATGTTTGCCGACCTTGACGCACAGGGCGCGCACGGTCGCGGTGACGTCCTGCGCGGTCGAGATGGTCTCGACGATCTCGACCAGCTTCATCACCGGCGCCGGGTTGAAGAAGTGCAGGCCGACCACGTCCGACGGGCGGGTGGTCGCCACCGCACACTCGATGACCGGGAGCGAGGATGTGGTGGTGGCCAGGATGGCGCCCGCCTTGGCGATCTCGTCCAGTGCGCCGAACACGGCCTGTTTGACGGCCAGGTCCTCGGCGACGGCCTCGATCACCAGGTCACAGTCGGCCAGTTCCTCGAACGCCACGACCGGCGAAATGCGAGACAGGATGGCGTCTCGGTCCTCTTCGGACAGCTTTCCCTTGACCACTCTACGGTCGAGTGACTGGCGAACCTTGCCAACCGCGGCGGTCGCCTTGTCCATGCCGCGAGCCCGCAGGACGATGTCGAAACCGTTGCGGGCGAACACTTCGGCGATGCCAGTCGCCATCGTGCCGGTGCCGACGACGCCGACTCGCCGAACGTCCCGAATGGACATCGTGGCGGCATCCGCGTCGCCGGGCGTATGCGCGTCAGTCACGACGACCGGAGACTCGGGGCCGTCGTAGGTGTAGAAGCCGCGGCCGGTCTTTCGGCCGAGAAGACCGGCGGTGATCATCTGCTTGAGGATCGGCGCGGGCGCGTGCAAACGGTTGCGCGACTGGGCGTACATCGTCTTCAGGATCTCGTACGCGGTGTCGAGGCCGATCAGATCGAGCAGCGCGAGCGGACCCATCGGGTAGCCGCAGCCGAAGCGCATGGCCGCGTCGAGGTCTTCGCGGGTGGCGTAGCGCGACTCGTACATGGCCACGGCGTGATTGAGGTAGCCGAAGAGCAGCGCGTTGGCGATGAAGCCCGCGCGGTCGCCGATGACGACCGGTTCCTTGCCCAGTGTCTCGGCGAACGCCACCACGTCGGCCACGACGTCGGGTTCGGTGACGACCGTTCGAACGATCTCGACGAGCCGCTGGACCGGCGCCGGGTTGAAGAAGTGCAGGCCGACGACCTTGCCGGGGCGCCCGGTGTGCACGCCGATCTCGGTGATCGACAGTGACGAGGTGTTGGAGGCGAGGATGGCGTCGGGGCCGAGGACGCGGTCGAGTTCGCCGAACACGGCGGACTTGAGCTCCAACTGCTCGGGAATCGCCTCGATCACCAGGTCGGCGGGGGCGAGGTCGGCCAGGTCGGTCGTGTAGGTGACGCGGCCAAGGAGGTCATCGCGGCTCGCGGTGTCCAGTTTGTCCTTGGCGACGGCCCGGTCGGTCGAGTGTTCGACGTGGCCGCGGCCGCGCGCGACCCCGGCGTCATCGATCTCCACCGCGATGACCCGGACGCCGCTGCGGGCGAGCACCTCGACAATGCCCGCTCCCATCGTGCCGAGCCCGACAACGCCGACAGTGGAGAACTCGCGCGCCACAGTTACCTCCGCAGTTACCGGTCCGCCGATGCTACCTGCCGGTAACATCGTTCGCCGATCGTGCCACGCGAACGGGCGAACGGCGGGTGAACTACGCCACTGGACCGGTCACGCCAAGGCCGACCACTATTTCGCGGGCAACTTCGGCAACACGGCCTTGGCCAAGGTCATCACCTGGGCGCACGGGTCCTCGCCCGCTTTGGGCTCGTAACGGCTGAAGTCGATGCTCACGACCTCGGCGCGCTCGGTGTCCGGCGGGTAGGGCACGTGCGTCCATTCGAGCTCGCACCGCGCACCCGACGAGGTGTTGCTCTCCTGATAGCCGGTCACACCGCCACCGAGGTCGACCTCTTTGGTCTTGGCCGCGTCCTTCAGGTCTTCCGGCTTGTAGCCGAGCTTGAACTGCAACGACATGCTGACCCCGCGGGCACTCCAGTTGCACAGGTGCAGACCGGTCGGCCGCCCGTCGGCGGCCTCGCCCATCGCCGAGGTGATCACCGCGGCGTCGACGACCTCGCACGGCTTGAGCTCCGCCATCGAGCCCTTGACCACCGCCAGTGGAGTGGCGCCCGAACGGATGCGGTTGACGACGGCCTCCAGCAGCTTGCGGCCGGGGTCGCACTGGTCGGTCGCCTTGCCGCCGGTCTGCACGGTGATGCCGCGATCCGGGTTCTTCTCGGTGAGCGCGGTGATGAAACAGGCGGACTTGTCGTCAAGTTCGGACTGGAGCGCGGGCAGGCCGCCGACAGTGAGATTCTTGTCCTTGGAGCCGCTGCTGACGAGTTCCCCGACGGTCAGCGTCAGGTTCAAGTCGACGCCCGCCGGGGTCTTCATGTAGTTCGAGCAGAGCACATAGTCGCGCAGCCGGTTCTCCGCGGGCTCGCCGAAGGCGGCCAGCACGTCCTTGCCCATCAACTCGCACGGGTCGACCAGGCGCAGGTTCTCCGAGGTGAACGCGTCGTCGCCGGACTTGGGCGCCGCGGTACCGCCGCCGGTCTCCGTCTTCGTCTCGTCACCACCGCCCGGCCCGATCTCCTCGCCCGCGGGCACGGTTTCCCGCGGAAAGCTCACCTTCTTGGTGTCGACCCCGCTGCCGCAACCGGCGAGAACGGTCGACAGGACGAGCACCGAGACCAGGGACCAACGCCGCGTAGAAGCCCTCACGGGTCAAACCGTAACCACCCGACCCCCGGCGTGTACGGCTAACCCACCGACTCGTGTCCTATGAGGTCTCTTCCGGGATGGCCAGCGGCCGCAGAACCACCCACAACGCGAACAGCGCGGTGACGACGAGCATCCCGATCCCCACCCACAGGTTGACGTTGATGCCACCCGCCTTGTCCAGGTCCTGCTGGGAGGTGGCGAACAAACCCATGATCGTCAACACCACGCCGTAAATGCCGAAGAGCAGGGCGATCACGCCTCGCAGGTCGAACAGTGCGGCCTTCTTCGCCTCGGTCACGGTTCCGCCCTCACCAGAAGATGATGTTGAGTATCAGGGTCAGCACGAGGACGCCGCCCGCCAGCACGGCGGGCTTGCGGTACCAACCCGCGTTCTCGCCGGTCGCGTCGTGCAACCGCTGTTCACGTGGAGTGAGCGACCAGACGAGCCCGACCAGTTCCCGGTCCGGCTTGGGCCGCGTCATCAACGACACCACGACACTGACCACGATGTCGGCGACGAACGCGACACTCGCCGCGACGAAGCTCGCACCCTGACCGGCGAGGTCGAGCACACCCGCCCGGGTGAGCACGTCGACCGTGACCGCCGAACCGGTGCCGACGATCAGGCCGAGACCGCCCGCCAGCGGTGTCATCCGCTTCCAGAACATGCCGAGGATGAACGTGGCGAACAGCGGGGCGTTGAAGAAGCCGAACAGGGTCTGGAGGTAATCCATGATGTTGTTGAAGTTGGCCGCGATGAACGCCGTGCCGATCGCCGCGATGCAGCCGACGACGGTGGCCACCCGCCCGACCTTCAGGTAGTAGCCGTCCGGCTTGTTCTTGACGACATAGGCTTGCCAGAGGTCGTAGGTGAACACGGTGTTGAACGAGCTGACATTCGCCGCCATGCCAGCCATGAACGCGGCGAGCAGGCCGGTGATGGCGACGCCGAGCATGCCGTTGGGCAGCAGGTCGCGGATCAGCAGCAGGATCGCGTTGTTGTAGGTGACATCGCCCTCGGTACCGCCGGATGCCTTGTAGGCGGCCAGTTCCGGGGACAGGACGGCGGCGATCATGCCGGGGATGATGATGATCAGCGCGATGAACGTCTTCGGGTAGGCACCGATCAACGGCGTTCGCCGGGCGGCGGACATGCTCTTCGCCGACATCGCGCGCTGCACCTCGGCGAAGTTCGTCGTCCAGTAGCCGAAGGAAAGCACGAACCCCAGGCCGAACACGATCCCGAGCACGGACAGCGTGGCATCCCCGATGCCGGTCAGGTTCATCGCGGGCCACGAGCTGAGCTGCGCGTCCGCGGTGGCACCGTTCGCGCCGCGGATCTTCTCGACAAGACCGTCCCACCCGCCGACGCGGTGCAAACCGACGAACGTGAGCGGCAGCAACATCGCGACGATCACGAAGAACTGCATGACCTCGTTGTAGACAGCCGCCGAAAGCCCACCGATCGAGGTGTAGGCGAGCACGATGGCCGCCGCCACCACGACGGAGAGCCACAGCGGCCAACCGAGCAGCAGGTTGACGACCGTGGCGAGGGCGAAGAGGTTCACCCCGGCGATGAGCACCTGGGCCGTGGCGAAACTCAGCCCGTTGACCAGGTGCGCGAACTTTCCGAAGCGGCGCAACAGGAACTCGGGAACGCTGCGAACCTTGGAGCCGTAGTAGAACGGCATCATGACCAGGCCGAGGAAGACCATGGCCGGGATGGCGCCGATCCAGTAGTAGTGGACCGTGGGGATGCCGTACTGCGCGCCGTTGGCCGTCATGCCGAAGATCTCGACGGCACCGAGATTCGCCGAGATGAAGGCCAGGCCGGTCACCCACGCGGGCAGCGACCTACCGGAGAGGAAGAAGTCCAGGCTGTTCGAGACCGAGCGTTTCGCCAGCAGGCCGATCCCGAGAACCAACACGAAGTAGACCGCCAACAGCGCGTAGTCCACCGGTCCCGCGTCGAGCCGCAGGTCCGTATCCGCGAGTAGGTGCATGGCCACCTGCCGTCCGCCGAACCGATAGTGATCCACAGCATGGCCCCGATCGACGGCCGCCGCTCGGCGAAGTCGATCAGGCCGTCCGAATGGATCAACTCAACGGCCCGACATGTCCGATCAGTCCTATTTTGGCGCTGGCGGGCCACCCGGCCGAACGCTCCGGAACAGGTCGTCACCCTTCCTCGCAGGCGCGGTCTCAGCATCCCGTTTCCTGCGGAAGTCCGCACTCCACGCGCTAGAACAGGCGGAACTCGTCGGATTCGATGCCGCGCAGAGTGTCGCAGAGAAGTGGGAACGCACTCTCGACTTCTTGAAAAAACTTCACAACGTGCAACGCATCGTTCAAGAGGTTACCGAACGCATCAAAGTGCCCGCGAAAAGCGTAAGGGTCGTATTCAAGACCGCATGGCAACACCCCCAAGGAGCTGTTCGATTCGACGCCACTTCGGCCGAGACAAGGAGGTCCCATCTTTTTCGGCTTGTTCTGCACGCTGACCCCGAAAAAGGGCTGTTTAGACAGCCTGAATTTACGCTGCTTCAACTATCAACACTGCCGCCGCAATCTTTTCCGCAATCACCTGGACGTCGTCATACTCGGTGGAAAACCCCGCCAAGTCCGGCAGGATGCCACTGTACTCCTTGACATCGGCGAAGGTTACCCCGTGAAGAACAGGGATGAGCGTCTCCTTATGAAGGAGCGCACCAAGCTCACGTTCCGTCCAAAACCTGCCCGTCAGATAGGACGCGGTCAGCAACGCGACACCAGCTCGTGCCTGTCGAAGACCCTGATCCATCTGTAGCGCCATGCTTTTGCCTGGCTTGATTGCAAGCTCATCGAACCAAACCGTCACCCCGAGTGTCACCAACGCGTCACGGAGTGTTTGAGCCACCTCACCACCATCGAGGCGCGCGTAGCTCAAGAAGATGTCGCACTCGCGATCATCCTGGAGCACAGTGGCCTCTTGAACCCGGTTGACCAGCTGACGCTCTTGAACCGTGTAGGTCACTTTGCGTGGCTGTGATGCGGCGTTCAGTTGACTGGTGAGGTTCTTGACTACCTGCTCGTTGTGCTTGTTCGTGGCGGTAACCTGCCGGTTGAAGTTGTCGACAACCCGCCGGTTATGCTGGTTCGCCTTGCGATTGTGGTCGTCAACGGCCTTCTTGTTGACTCGGTTCACTCGATCCACCTCGCGCTGCAACTTTCGCTGCGCCTCGCGCACCTTCCTGTTGTACTCGCTCGCGCTGACCATCATGACCTCCTCTGACGCGCCCTTTTGCGCGCCCTTGAGTAAGGGTAGGCCAGACCCCCGACAAGTTCTGAGGTACAACGCCGGAGTGTCGAAAAGTAGGTAAGGCATGCCTACGTAACGGATGGGTTCGACGCAACAGAGTAGTTTCGTCGGCGACACGAGCCGATGAATTATTACCGACGTTCAGCTACTTAGAAAGTTTTACATCTCCCCATGAAGCTTAGCAAGGCGGTCTCAACCGGTGGCTGCGACACCGTGTGTGAGCAGGAGTTCGTCTAGTTTTTCGGCTGGTGTTTTCCAGTCGAGGGTCTGGCGGGGCCGGCCGTTGAGGCGGGCGGCGACAGCGTCCAGTTC
>JALZNB010000008.1 GCA_030857905.1 Actinomycetota bacterium | reverse complement strand
AACGACTCAGGCGGGCACGCCGTCAGTGTCCCGGTCCCAGATCCGGTGTCGGGCGATCTCGGCCGCGAACGCTTCGGCGAATTCCGAGGGCACCTCGTCGCGAGCCTTGGTGCTGGTCACGACACCGAGTTCGACGACGAGCGACTTGTCTCCCTCCGCGACCTCGGTGGACAGTCCGGCGGTCACCAGCGTGATTCCCGAACCGAAGGCCGCCAACGGCTTGTGGTGCTTGTAAGCCTCCAGCACGAAGTGCCGCGCGTAGCCGTCCTTCAGCAGTGCGTCAACACTTTCCGGGCCACAGGGAACGAGGACAGCGTCGTACAGGACTGAGGCCATGGTGGTGAGGGCACGGTCGACGGCCAGGTCGTCTCCGTCCGCACTGCGCACGGTTCCCGCGTGTGGGGCGAGAGTCTCCACTATCGCGCCGCGCTCGCGCAGCGCGTCCACTACCGCCCGGGTTCCCACGCCGTCGACGCCATCGGCGACGAGTACAGCGATCTTGCGGGTGGCGATGCCGTCGGCCACGGCGACTTGACTCAACGCGGGTGAGGACTCTGTGCTGGCGGAGAAAGCTTTCCCACCCGGCGCGGGCAGACCGAGTCCTTCGGCGACCAGAGCGGCGAGGCCGGTGTTCACCTTCGCGAGTTGACCGATCGCGGCCTCGCGAACCGAGGGGGTCTCGACCTTGCCCAGTTCGAAGCGGAACGCGGCGACGATGTGCTCGCGCTCCACATCGGACATGCTGTTCCAGAACAGCGCGGGCTGGCTGTAGTGGTCGGCGAAGCTCTCGCTGCGTTTGCGGATCTTCGCACCCTCCACCTTCTCCTGGTAGTGCCGGAACACCTCGGGGAATTCCCCGCCGACCGCCGGGCAGCCACCGCCGAGCGTGTTGGGCGAGTACGCGGTCCTGCCCTGGTGCACACGCTGCTGTCCGTGGCCGTCGCGCTGGTTGGTGTGCACCTCGACGATCGGTCGGTTCACCGGGAGCTGCGCGAAGTTCGGTCCGCCGAGCCGGATGAGCTGGGTGTCGAGGTAGGAGAAGTTCCGCGCCTGCAGCAGTGGGTCGTTGCTGAAGTCGATACCGGGCACGATGTTGGCGGTGTGGAAGGCGATCTGCTCGGTCTCGGCGAAGAAGTTGTCCGGGTTGCGATCAAGGACGAGCTTGCCCACCGGGAGCACCGGCACCCGCTCCTCGGGGATGAGCTTGGTCGCGTCCAACAGGTCGAAGTCGAACGCGAACTCGTCGCTCTCGTCGACCAACTGCACGCCCAGTTCCCACTCGGGGAAATCGCCCGCCTCGATCGCGTCCCACAGATCCCGCCGGTTGAAGTCGGGATCCTTGCCCGCGATCTTCTGGCACTCGTCCCACACCAGCGAATGGGTGCCCAGCACCGGCTTCCAGTGGAACTTGACGAACGTGCCGCGCCCGTCGGCGGCGACGAACCGGAAAGTGTGTACGCCGAAGCCCTGCATCATGCGGTAGCTGCGCGGAATGGCCCGGTCCGACATCAACCACATCACCGTGTGCAGACTCTCCGGCTGCAACGACACGAAATCCCAGAAGGTGTCGTGCGCGGACTGGGCCTGCGGAATCTCGTTGTGCGGCTCGGGTTTCACCGCGTGCACGAAGTCCGGGAACTTGATGCCGTCCTGAATGAAGAAAACCGGCATGTTGTTGCCGACCAGGTCGTAATTGCCCTGGCGGGTGTAGAACTTCGCCGCGAACCCCCGCACGTCTCGGACCGTGTCCGCCGACCCGCGCGATCCGGCGACGGTGGAGAACCGGACGAACACGGGCGTGCTCACACTGGCGTCGGTGAGGAACTCGGCGGCGGTGTATTCGGCCAGCCGATCGTCATAAGGGGTGAAATGGCCGTAGGCACCCGCGCCGCGCGCGTGCACGACCCGCTCGGGAATGCGCTCGTGGTCGAAGTGGGTGATCTTCTCCCGGGCGTGGAAATCCTCCAACAGGGTCGGACCGCGTTCGCCAACGGTCAGCGAATCATCGGTGTGATCGACCCGAACCCCCTGCTGGGTGGTCAGGTGCTGCCCGGCCGGGTCAACCCGAACATCATCTAGCGCCCGCTGCTTGGCCGCACCACCATCGGCTGACTCTGGCATACCCTGCTCCTTGAATCGGGGACGACACCGAGCGGCCTACCCACCACGCGACGAGACAAACCCACGCGTCGTCATCCCAACCGGTCGGGTAAAGGGTGTGAGTACGTCACACCCGACTCAACCGCCTACCGGAGGTCACCTAGTCGCGGTCGGTGGACGCGGTTGGCAGGTCGGCGAGGTCCTGCCGGAGCGTGTCCAGGTCGGTGTAGACAGTGGAAGCACCGTGCTCCAACAACTCCGATTCGGCGAACCCGCCCGTGCGCAGACAGACCGAGGGCAGGCCGCTGCGACGGGCGGCCTCGCAGTCCCACACCGAGTCACCCACGACGACCGCTCGGCCCGCTTCCGCCTTCCGGAGCGCGACCTCGATCAAATCGGGCGCGGGCTTGCTCTCCGTGACGTCGTCCGACGAGGTCCAGCCGGTCGCGAGTTCGCGGGCGTCGAGCAGGTCGAGGTAGTGCTCCACGTGGTCCTTCTTGCCGGAGCTGGCCAACACCACCGCGATGCCGCGGTCGACCGCCGCCGCGAGCAGGCGATGCGCCCCTTCCAGCGGGCACACCTCGGCGAGCATCGGCTCGAACTCCTCCTCCCACGCGGCGCGAATGTCGTCTCCCCGCTCGGTCTCGGTGCGGTCACCGGCGACCTCGGCGACAAGCTTGTCCCCGCCCATCCCGATCGCCCGATGCAACCGCCACACCGGAACCACGATGTCGTGCCGACGAAACGCCCGGAACCACGCGACGGCATGGTGGTAGTTCGTGTCGACCAACGTTCCGTCCACGTCGAGCACCAGCGTCACAGCACCCATCGCCAACCACCGTCCTGTCGTTCATTTCCCCACCACATACCCCGTCGCACCTCTGGTCGAACGTGCGAAATGACCCGAGGCGATCTCGATACCCGCGAACGCGGGATGACAGGGTCAATCGTGGTCGGGAAGACCATCGATGTGGTGATGGGCGGCCTGCAGGGCCTCGGCGAGCATGCGGCGGACGTGTCCGTCCGCGGCGCGCGAGATGACGCGGCGGCCGTCGCGGTGGGTGCGGACGAGGCCCGCGAGCCGGAGCTTCGCGAGGTGTTGGGACACCGCGGGGCGCGCGATGCCGACGGCCACGGCGAGACTGGTGACGTCGTAGTCTCGCCCGCAGAGCAGCCAGAGCATGCGGAGGCGCGTGGGATCGGCCAACATGCGCAGTGACTGGGTCGCGGCGTCGATCCGCTCGTCCGGGGGCAACTGCCGCCAGTGCCCACCAGCGGGATCGGCGTCGTCGGTCGCGGCAGTGCCGGGCGCGTTCATGGAAGCCGATTGTCCACTACCCGAGGCTTCCCGACACCCATTACCGACGCGCGCCCACCGGCCAGGCCCGGTGCTCGTCATCGATGACATAGGAATGCGTGTGCGACCATCCGTCGTCGACGGGGGCGGCGTCGCGCAGATGCGGGTGATCGGGCGTGAGGTGCGCGTGGACGTGGTCGAGGTGCTCCGGGTCGTCCGGCGGCCACACGCGCGCGGCCCACACCGCGCCCCCAAGCGCGAGGGCTCCCAGTACGAGCATGGTCGGCGCGGTTCCGACGACAGCGCCCAGACCACCGGCGAGCACATAGGTGAGCAGCCAACCCGCGTGCGAGATCGCGAACTGGGCGGCGAACAACGCGGGCCAGTCCCCCGGCCCGCCGGATCGTCGGATCAGGCGCCCGACGGGCGTCGAGACCAGCGAATAGCCCATGCCCAGCGCCACCCATCCACACAAGATCACCGGCCAGCGGGCGGAGGCCGGACCCAGGGTGTAAGCACAGGCGATGACGACGAGACTCCCAGCCAGAGCGACAGCGGCGGCGAGCATCAACCGCCGGTCTGGCACCGCCGCGAGAACGCGCGGCAACACCAGCGCGGCCAACATGGAACCGGCGCCGTAAGCGCCCAGCGCCAAGGCGACCGCTGTCTCGGACATTCCCAGGTCGGCACGAATCACCACGACGGTATCGACCAAGACCATCGCTCCGGCGGCCGCGGCAGCGAGATTGAGGCCGACCAGAGCGCGCAGGCGCGGGGTGGCGAGGTAGATCCGGGTGCCCCGGCTGGTTCTGTCATAGAACCCACCCGGCCGCTTGGCCGCGGTTCCCGCGGGCAACACCACACTGAGCACCAACGCCGCGGATGCCGCGAAGCCGAACGCCGTCCCCGCGAACAGCCACGAGAACCCGGTCACCGTCAACAGTGCCGCCGCCAGCACCGGGCTGAGCAGACTCTCCAGGTCGAATGCCAGTCGAGACAGCGACAACGCCCTCGTGTAGTCCCGCTCGTCTGGCAGCACCAGGGGAATCGTCGCCTGGAACGTCGGGGTGAACGCCGCCGACGCCGCCTGCAACAGCACGATCAGCACGAACACCTGCCACAACTCGGTCACGAACGGCAGGAACACCGCCACGGCGACCCGCAGCAGATCCATGGCCACCAGGAACCCCTTGCGCGGCAACCGATCGGCGACCGCGGTCACGATCGGCGCGAGCACCACGTAGGCGCACATCTTGATCGCCAGTACGGCCCCGAGCACCAGTCCCGCGTCCGCCCCGGCCAGTGCGTAAGCCAGCAGGCCGAGCGCGACCGTCGCCAGCCCCGTCCCCACGAGCGAGATCATCTGGGCCAAGAACAGATTCCGGTACGTCCGGTTCCGCAACACGCTCAACGCCGACCTCCAGCCACACCTGAGGTCGCGCAGCATACGTGCTCATGTGCGCACGCGACAACGTTGCAGGAGCAAGCCAGTGGCGACAACGCACCGCACGCCTCGTGCCGGTTACCGCCGCTCGGACTTGAGGTGGTGCGTGAACAGCGCCCACGCCAAAGTGGACAGTTCGAGCACGCCAGCGGTGGGACTCTTCGAGTCCTGGACCCCGACGAGCTCGCACGACACGCCGACCTGCACGCAGTTTCCACCGTTGGTGTCGCTGAAGCTGGACTTGCGGAAGGACGTCCCGTCCCACTCGACGCGGGGTACGGCCATGGGTGTCAACCCCTCGCGGTCTGTTTCGCGGCGACCTGCTCAGCCAGTTCGCCAATGAAGTTACGTGACTCGACGGGTCCCAGCGCCACCCCCTGAAGTCGAAGAAAAAGCTCCCCGTAAACCCGTACGAGTTCCGGTGGCTTGTCCAGATAGAGGGCATCGGAGTAGATCTCGTAGTACACGATGTCGTGGACCGTCTCGTGTCCGAAGCGGAAGATCCTGAAATCGTTCATGGACGCGTAGGACTGGGCGTCGAGCGGAATCACCTGAAGCGTGATGTTGGCCGCCCGGACGGCCTCGGCCAGGTAGCTCAACTGCTCCGCCATGACACGCGGTCCGCCGATCTGTCGACGGAGAGCGGCCTCGCTCAGCACCCAGTAGACCCTGGTTCGCTTGTCGGACAACAATTCGCGACGTTCGGCGCGAACCCGAACGGTGTCGTGGACGATCTTGTCGTCGGGGTCGACACCCTGCGCGGCGAACATCGACCTGGTGTAGCCGACGGTCTGCAGGAGGCCGGGGACGATCAGGGAGCTGGTCTCCATGATCGTCGTGGCACCGCGTTCCAGATCGCGAAACGCTCGAAACCACTTGGGACCCAGGTACAGGGTGGCCTCCGACGCCGCCGGTTTGCCGCGCTTGGCACGGGTGTTCCCGGCCAGCTCGCGGCACCAGACCCGGTCCTTCTGCGGTGCGTCATAGAGGCCGAGCAGCGCTTCGAGTTCCGCCTTGTCGATCCCGCCGACTCCGGTCTCGACGCGGCTGATCTTGTTGTTGTGCTTGCCCAGCACCTCGCTCGCGTCGACCTGGAGCAGTCCGGCCGCTTCGCGCAGGCGCCTCAGCTCAGCCCCCAGCAACCGTCGCTGGAAGCCGATCGAGCCCTGTCCCGTCATGGCTCCGGATTCTCCCACAGGTCGAGCACGGCAGGCGCCGGACAACCGTTCACCCGATTTGGTGTATTTACAACTTTACGATTACAGGTTTAAGATTGCCGCAGCTCACAGCCCTGAGAAAAATCGAGGATGCAACCACGCTCGGCGCGGGGGCTGTGACGGTCGCGCCGACGTGCCGCGTTCGCACCCAGTCCACTTCACCCGAGGACGCGCGCCATGACCAACCGCGGGCCACGCCGGTATCACGTGATTCTGCATCCGGATACCTCCGGGGTGCAGGCCCGCCAACGCGGACACCACACCCTCACCACCGCACTCGACCACGTCATAGATCGCTGGGACGCCGACAACCACACCCACCTCGCCACCGTCGTCGACAACCAGGCAACCGAGAAGGAGCCATACCCACGCGTCCTGTTGGTCCGAATGAGACCACAGGCGATCCTGGTGGCTGGGGCACCAACACTCGCGACCCAGGTGACTCAGGCCATTCTCACCTACCGCTGGTCGCCGTGGCGGCCACATCCCCTGCCGTACAGACGAACCCCGCTGCCGACCACGGAATCCGCACTCGACTCGCGCACCTACAACATCCTGCGGCGAATCGGCGTCGACACGACCGAGGAAGTCGCCGCCATCCCGCCACACCTCCTGCGCGAAACCCGATTCATCGGCCCCGGGACCATCAGGACGATCCAACGATTTCTTCGGTGACGGAGCGATTGATGACCCACGCGATGTGGCACGATCTGGCGGGTGACCAGCAAAACCGGCACGGCGCAGCACCTGCGCGACCTCG
>JALZNB010000594.1 GCA_030857905.1 Actinomycetota bacterium | reverse complement strand
CGCCACGACGTCAGGACCACGCGCATGCAGTACCGCAAACTGGGCCGCTGGGGTGTGCAGGTTTCAGCGGTGGGGCTGGGTTCGTGGCTGACCTATGGCGGCTCGGTCGCCGAGGACACCGCCAGCGAGTGCATCGCCCGCGCCTACGAGCTGGGCGTCACCTTCTTCGACACGGCCAACGTCTACATGCGCGGCCGCGCGGAGGAGGTGGTCGGCAAGGCGCTGGCGGACCACCCCCGCGACTCCTTCGTGCTGGCCACCAAGGTGTTCTTCCCGATGGGCGGCGGTCCCAACGACACCGGGCTGTCGCGCAAGCACGTGGTGGAGCAGTGCCACGCCAGCCTCCGCCGCCTCGGCACGGACTACGTCGATCTGTACCAGTGCCATCGCTACGACGAGGACACGCCGCTGGAGGAGACCTGCCAGGTCATGGACGACCTCGTCCGCGACGGCAAGGTCTTGTACTGGGGCGTGTCGGAGTGGTCGGCCGATCAGATCGCCCACGCTGTCGGCCTGTGCCGTGCGCAGGGGTGGGCCGTGCCGGTGTCCAACCAGCCGCAGTACTCGGCGCTATGGCGCCAGATCGAGGAGCGGGTGCTGCCGACCTGCGAGGACCTCGGCCTCGGCAACGTCGTCTGGTCCCCGCTGGCCATGGGGATCCTGACGGGCAAGTACCGCTCGACCGACGACGTGCCGGCCGGCAGCCGCGCCGCCGGCGACGACGCCAAGTTCATGGACCGCTACTTCACCCAGGACGTCCTCGACGCGGTCGCCGAGGCCCGCGGCGTCGCCGACGAGGCCGGCTGCACCCTGTCGCAGCTGGCGCTGGCGTGGTGCCTGCGGCAGCCGTTCGTGTCGTCGGTGATCGTCGGCGCGACCCGCACCGGGCACGTGGACGACAACGTAACCGCCGCCGACCTCGATCTCGACGACGACGTCATCGACGCCTTCGACGAGATCCTCGAACCGGTCGCCGCGTCCTGAGCCACTCGAGAAGCGAGGCGCGCGTGCGAGCCGAGCGGTAGTGGTCCTGCCTTCGGGGCCGCCCGTTGTCAACCCCGCCGCTGCGCCGGTCCCGACGCGTGCGAAGCCGGGCTGGTTGCCGGCGCTGCTGCGCTTCGGTGTCGTCGGGCTGGTCGGCACGGTGGTCAACCTCGCGGTGCTCGAGCTGCTGCACGGCCAGCTGGACCTGCCGTTCACCCGCTCCTCGGCGGCCGCCACCGAGGTGGCCATCGTCGGCAACTACCTCGGCAACGAGCTGTGGACGTTCCACCATCGCCGGCTGAGCCTTCGCCGCCTACTGCAGTTCAACCTGACGATGCTCGTCGGTGCCGCGGTCCAGGTCGGCGCCGCAACCGTGCTCAAAGAGGTGCTGCCGTACCTGCTGGCGCAGGCGCTGGGCATCGGCGTCGGCTCGGCGCTGAACTTCGCCTTCAACTTCGGCTGGACCTGGAGGCGCTAATGGGGTCGTAACCGGGTTGCCGCATCCGGCAGGCTGGTGGCCGAGCCGCCGGTGGGTGAGCACTATAAGGCGCAGGGCTTCGAGCCCGAGGGCTAGACCGTGCCCCCGCCGGTTGGTGAGGAGGAGAAGACGACTGGTGGGATGACGTGCCATCGCGAGCACTGATCCATTAGCCCGTGTGCGTGCCTCCTTGACGGCTCGAATCCGTGTCCGTGACGGCTTCCCCGATCGGAAAGGCAGTGATCTTCGTTGGGATCGACTGGGCTGAGGAGCACCACGACGTCCATGTGATGAACGCCGACGGCCAGCTGTTGGCCCGCGCCCGGGTGCCTGAGGGCATCGACGGGGTGGCACGGTTGCACGCACTGGTCGCCGACCACGCCGACGACCCCCCCGAGGTGGCCGTCGGTATTGAGACCGACCGCGGGCTGCTGGTGACGTCGCTGGTGGCTGTGGGCTATCAGGTGTATGCCGTCAATCCGCGGGCGGTGGACCGCTACCGGGATCGGCATTCGGTGTCGGGCGCCAAGTCCGACGGCGCGGACGCCAAGGTGCTGGCTGACCTGGTGCGCACCGACCGTCACAACCACCGCCAGGTGGCCGGCGACAGTGACCTGGCCGAGGCGATCAAGGTCACCGCCCGCGCCCATCAGAGCCTGGTGTGGACGCGGCAACGGCAGATCAACCAGCTGCGCAGCGCCCTGCGGGAGTACTACCCGGGCGCGCTGGCGGTGTTCGGCACCGACCTGGCCCACGCTGACGCCGTCGCGGTCCTGGGCAAGGCGCCGACACCGCAGTTGGGGCGGCGGCTGTCGACGGCGCAGATCGCGTCGGCGCTGCGCCGCGGCGGACGGGTGCGCAACGTCGACGCCCGCGCGGCGGCGATCCGCGATGGTCTGCGC
>JALZNB010000568.1 GCA_030857905.1 Actinomycetota bacterium | reverse complement strand
CTGGAACAGCCGCCGGGCCGCCAAGACGATGTCCAACACCCCGTTGGCCTCCGAAGCCCCCAGGAGGTAGGGGTGGATGTGTTCCTCCGTGCCTGTGCCGAGAGCCTCGTAGTCCGTCATCGCCACCGCCCAGCCACGGCGCAGGAACGAGTTGAGCAGACCGTTGGGGTGCGCGTTCATCGGCGAGGCGCCCGTGTCACCCCAGTCCCTCGACGGCGCCACCGAGTTGGCGACCCCCACGGTGCCATGGGCCCAACTGACCAGTGGGAAGCCGCCGTCGGGCACCGGGTGCACGTCGCGGTCGGGCAGGACGATGATGCCCGAGGTCGCGACGGCCTCACCGCGCACGTCCTGCGACAGGTAGAGGACAAGCCAGTTCTCACCGGCCTCCAGCGCCGCCGTGGTGTTGTCCAGTCGCCGCACGTAGACCACATCTCCCGGCGCTCCGTCTGGCAGCGGGAGTGGAACAGTGTAGAAGGCGTCCCCCGCGGGGCCGTCTTCCTCCGGGTCGATGACCGGCGAAGCGTCGTTCGCAGACTTCCTTTCCTTGGCGTCAAACCTGTTGTGTCAACCTGCTCCGACGTCCTCACCGCACACGGACGCGGTGCACAGGGGAAACCCGGCCGCCCTGACTACTGGCGACCGGGTCCGCTCTCGGCCGACACGGTGGGGTTCCCCCGTGTTGATCATGGCATCGCCGGTGTCCCACCGGCTCGGCTATCTGGGGGACTCACCGCCGCTGTTCGGGTGGACTTCATCTCGCCGGACTGGATCTTGAACCCGTGTCCGTCCAGGCGTGCCAACCCTGCTCGGCTGGTGCTGAGCCGACCCATGGCCCTTCTAAAGCGTGAGGCTCCAGGTGTCGATCTTGCCGATGTCGCCGCGGTACACGTCCTGGACCTTCAGCTTCCAGGTCCCATTGCGGACCTCGGAGGACAGGTTGGCCGTGAACGTCTGCACGACGTTGTCCGTCGAGTCGTTGTTCGCGGACTTGAGGCGGTAGTTGGTGCCGTCCGGGGCCACCAGGTCGATTACCAGGTCGCCCCGGTAGGTGTGTTTGATGTCGACTGCCACCTTGCTTGAGGTCGACGCGGAGCCGGTGCAGCCGGTCAGTTCGATGGTGCTGGTCACCGCCGCGCCCGCGTCCGGGATGGTCACGTCGGTGCCGTTGCTCTTGGTGGCGCAGGATTCCGGCGTCGAGCCTGCACCGGTGTAGAGCAGTTTGTTCGGTGACCCGGTGCCGATGCCGGTGAGCGTGTTCGGCGTGGTCGTGCCGACCAGGGCGTCGCGGACCTGGAGGTGGGTCGCGGATGTGTTGGTGGACAGGTAAAGCGCGGCCGCGCCCGCGACCTGCGGTGTGGCCATGGACGTGCCGCTGGTGGCGTACGAGCCCTGGTCGTCGTTGTGTTTGGCGGACACGATGTCCTGGCCGGGGGCGAACAGGTCGAGGCAGGTTCCCCAGTTCGACGACGGCCAGCGTTGGTCGGACCTGTTCGACGCGCCGACGGTGATGGCTTCGGGCAGGTTGGCGGGGGAGCGGTCGCAGGCGTTGGAGTTCTCGTTGCCCGCGGCCACAATCGTGGTGATTCCGCCGTCGATCAGCTTCTTCGTGGCGTTGTCCAGGGCGGTGGACTTGCTTCCGCCCAGGCTTAGGTTGGCGACGGCGGGCTTTTGCGCGTTCGCCAACACCCACTCGATGCCGTCGATGACGTCTGTGTTGGACCCGGTCGCGCCGCAGCCGAACACTCGCACGCCGACGAGTTTGACGCCTTTGGCCAGCCCGAAGTCGCTGCCACCAACGGTTCCCGCGACATGCGTGCCGTGCCCGAGGCAGTCGGTGGTGTCGTTGTCGTCATCGACGGTGTCGCGACCGTGGGTGGCCCGCCCGCCGAAGTCCTCGTGGCTGATCGTGATGCCCGAATCGATGATGTACGCGGTCACGTTCGACGCCGTTGTCGCGTAGCTGTACTTGTCGTTCAGCGGCAGGGTGCGCTGGTCGACTCGATCGGTGCCCCACGACGGGGGGTTGAGCTGATCTTGGCTCAGCCGCACGATCTGGTCCTGCTCGACGTAGGCGACGGCCGGGTCGGCGGCGAGTTCGCGGGCCTGTCGCTCGCTGATTGTCGCCGAAAACCCTTGCAGGGCCGTGGAATAGGTCGATTTGACCTTCGCGCCGTACTTCCCTGGCAGGTCCTGAGTGGACTTCCCGCCCTTGAGGACGACGATGTAGCTGTCCTTGATCGCCGTCGCCTGGTCCGCGCCCAGGATCTGGCCTTGGGCGGCTTCGGCGGGCGCCGCGACGACGGCGACACTCGCCATCGCCACAGCGGCAAGAACCAGGCTATTTCTTGTCTTCGACATTATTTCTTCTCCCTCGCATCGAGCCGGACAGTAGAACTTCCGGAATCGAAAGGAGAAGACGACGATCGGCGGGAATTTTCACCAGCCGGTCGTGACCAGGGGATATGGGAGAAACCTGGCAACGGGTAAGAACTGAGAGTGGGAGAACGTCTTGCCAGGCGTGTCGTCCACGACGATCGCCTGTCCTGATATGCCGACGGCTGCCCTATGCCGGGGGACAAGGGCAGCCGTCGTCATCGGATCAGATGTCGAGCGTCCAGCTGTTGATGTAACCAGTGTCCGCGCGGTAAACGTCCTGGACCCGCAGCTTCCAGACACCGTTGGCGACCTCGGACGACAGGTTCGCCGTGTACGTGGCGATCACGTTGTCCGCGGAGTCCGACGAGCTGGAGTTCTTCAGGCGGTAGGCGGTGCCGTCGGGGGCGACGACATCGATCACCAGGTCACCGCGCCAGGTGTGCACGATATTGACCGAGACAGTGCTCGCGGTCGAGGCGTTGCCCGCACAACCGGCGATGGTGATGTTGCTGGTCACAGCGGCGCCCGCGTCCGGGATGGCCACGTCGGTGCCGTTGGTGACCGCCGCGCAGCCGGGAGGCGGCGTGGTGCCGGTTCCGGTGAACAGCAGGAGGTTCGCCGACCCGGTGCCAGGGTTGGTGATCTTGTTGGGGGTCGCGGCGGCGACGATCGCGCTGTTGACCTGGGCCGGGGTCGCCGTCGGGTTGGCGGCGAGGTACAGCGCGGCGGCACCCGCGACGTGCGGGGATGCCATCGAGGTGCCACTGATGGTGTTGGTGGCGGTGTTGCCGCCGATCCACGCCGAGGTGATGTTCACACCCGGTGCGAACAGGTCGGTGCAGGTGCCGAAGTTGGAGAAGCTCGCCCGTGCGTCATTGATGTCGGAAGCGTTGACGGACAACGCCTCCGGCACGCGAGCGGGCGAGTAGTTGCACGCGTTGGCGTTGGAGTTACCCGACGCGACCGCGTACGTGACGCCCGCGGCGATCGAGCGCTGCACGGCCTGGTCGAGCACGGTGGACGCGCCACCACCCAGGCTCATGTTGGCCACGGCGGGCTTGACGTGGTTGGCGGTGACCCAGTCGACGCCCGCGATGACGCCGGCGTTGGTGCCGGAGCCCGAGCAGTTGAGCACGCGAACGGCGATCAGCTTGACGCCCTTGGCCAGGCCGTACGCGCCGCCGCCGACCGTGCCCGCGACGTGAGTGCCGTGTCCCTGGCAGTCGGTGGCGTCGTTGTCGTTGTCGACGGTGTCGCGACCGCTGACCGCACGGCCACCGAAGTCGTTGTGAGTCAGGTTGATGCCGGTGTCGACGATGTAGGCGTTCACGTTCGCCGCGGTCGTGGAGTAGCTGTACTTCTGGTTCAGCGGCAGATCCCGCTGGTCGGCTCGGTCAAGCCCCCATGACGGCGGGTTGAGCTGGTCGGCGACCACGCTGACGGTCTGGTCCGCCTCGACGTAGGAGACAGCCGGGTCCGCGGCGACCCGCTTGGCCTGCCGCTCGGTCATCGTGGCGGCGTAACCGCGCACAGCGCTGGTGTAACGGTGCTTGATCTGGCCGCCGTGGCGGGCGGCGAGCGTGTCGGGGTCGGCCGCGTCCTTGAACACGACGATGTAGCTGTCCTTGATCACGTTCGCCTTGTCGGCGCCGACGATCTGGCCCTCGGCGGCACTCGCCGGAGTGGCGAGGCCGACTGCGACCATTGCGGCAGCGGCGATGCCGATGCCCGCTCGTCTTGTGGCACGAGACATTCCCATGTGCGAGGTCTCCTTCAACGCAGGGGCACGCGGCACCAGGCCCTCAGCCAGGGCCGCGTGCTGTTGGAGATGCTGGAAAGTGTTCGCGCGAACGGTCACAGCGTGACCAATGACCTGAACTGTTACAAGTCTCTTAAAGTGTTTTTCGTGTCGCGGGAAATCGCCAGTTGACCCCGACTGGTAACGGGTTGAGGCGTTCGGTGTAGATGGTCGCGGCAAACAGACGTATCGGGCGGGCTGCCACGTGTTATAGGCCGGGGACAGCCCCCGTGCCAGGAAAAAGACGACCCCGGCCAGGAGACAGGCCGGGGTCGTCGACAGTGCTGAACCGCGATCAGTCGCCTCGGCGGACCGGACCGAGGATCTGCTGTTCCTTCTGTGTGGTCACCAATCGCAAGGGACGCCAGAGGTTGCGGCCGAGGGCGACGACCTGGTCGTCGGCCAGCGTGGTGAGCTGCTGGACCATCGGCGGCGGCAGGCGCCAGATGCGCGCGGCCAACTGGGCCTGGCCCACGGGCATCCGTTGCAGGAGAACAAGATCAGCCGCGTTCGCCGTCGCACCCGCCTGGGGGTGCATGTAGGGCAGGACGTAAACCGTTGTCTGCCAAGGTGAGCGCGGCGGAAAAAGCTCCTGCGGGGTGGGGCCGCCATCGTGTACGACGAGCAGCGGGCCGTCCTCGGACGGGCGTGGCAGCTCGACCGGGCTCAACCGGCGAATCTGGACCAGCGGTGCGGGACGCCCGTCCGGGCCGTCGCCCGCGGCCTTCTGCAACACCTGCCACGACGCCGGACGGCCGGTGGCCACCACGACCCACGCGCCGACGGCCATCGCCCGCAACGCCACCTGGCGCGCCAGGTACAGCCCGCCGACCAGCACGATGCGGGTCGGCGCGGGCCGCAATGCCGAAATGGTCAGCGGTTCACCCTGCAGCCCCGAGCCGAGGACCATCCCACCTCTGTCACCCGAGAGGCTGACGGCGTCCAACATGTCCGGTGCCACCATGAACTCCGGTGCGATGCCCGCCGCGCCGCCCTTGGTGTCCAACAACCTGCTCGACCCGCTCATGCCTGGCCCCCCAGCGGGAGTGTCGCGGCCAGCCCGGCGATCTGCAGCCCGCGCAACGGCGTCAGCGTGATGCCGAGTCGGTCGCTGATCGCGGACAGTCGCTCGTCGGCGTGGTCGAGTTCGTCGGGGTTGCGGGCACTGACCCGCACCAACCCGCGCAGGCCGACCTGTCCCTGGTCGCTGCCCGGCGCGATCGACATGGCGACCGTCGCCGACAGGGCCCGCACCCCGGTGAGGGAGTTCAGGCTGTTCGCCAGCTTGCCCTGCGGCCACCCGGTGATGGCGTAACTCGCGTGGCCGATGCCCGCCGCCGTCACCCCGGTCCACCGCTCGCGCAGCGACACCTGGGTGTTCATGCCCGCGACGCCGGTCAACTCGGCCGAGGAGATGCCAGCCTTGAGCAACTCGTCCGGGTCGAGCGGGCGGGTCGGGACGCCGCGCGACTCCAACGCGTTGCGCACCCGGGAAAGCGCGC
>JALZNB010000485.1 GCA_030857905.1 Actinomycetota bacterium | reverse complement strand
GAACAGCGCGATCTGCGTGCCCAGGGTGACCACGAGCGCCGCGCCGAAGACCATCCCGGGACTCGATCGACGTGTGGTGGTCAGCACTGCGAGCACGGTCAGCGCCAAGAGCAGTCCCATTCCGATGACCGACTCCAGACTGGGAATGACGACCGAGGGTCCTGGCACCCCCGATGTGGCGTGGTCCCCGAAGGTCTGCACGGCTGTGAACAGCGCGAACCCCGCCCACACGAGCGCTGCGGCGCCAATCGGCTGGATCAGTGCCCTGACCCGGTCGGATCTGGCGCACAGGACGATCAGCACAGCGGGAACACCAATGAGCAGGGCGGCGATCACCCGGGACAGCGACCCTGTCATCAGGCCGGGCCCCGCGTCGGTGTGCAGGTTGACCAGCGCGAACACCGAACCGAGGCAGCGCAGCGCCAGAAATGCGGCCACGGCGGCGACCGGTCCCCTCGGATGCCCGCGGACCAGGAGCACCGCGATCACGGCGTCGACGACCGCATCGATCCCGAGCCCCCACTCCAGAACCGCTCTGACCGGCTCCGGCTCACCGACGAATCCGTTGAGCACGGTCAGCCATGGCGAGAGCAACAGGAGACCGGCCATCAGCACGCAGGCCAGCATCGCCCCCGGCACGCCGCGAATCCGCCACGCCAGCACGCCGGAAACGGCGAGCAGAGCGAGTTCGGCGAGACCGTGCACCAGGTCACCCAGGTCCATCGCAGGCAGCCCCATGACTGCGAGCGCGACCAACGCCATTCCCGCCACCGCGAACATCGCTGACGGCGAGGTGCCTCCCCCTGGTCGCAGCCGCTCGGCCACCCGGTCGGCCACCGCGCCGACTCCGGGGATGCTCGCCGCCAGCACGGCGCCCACCAGGACGATCACCAAGATCGGGATGATCGTCACTCCGGCCACATCGGTCGGCGAATAGCTCGCGGTCGCGGGCGAGGTGATCAGCGACAGACCGGCGGCCACTCCCGCGGCCAGGTCTCGGCGCAGGGCAGCGGTCAAGGCCAGGACGATCGACAGGACAAGACCGCAGGCGAGCACCACCGCGTTCGACTCGCCCGCCTGAACCGAGCTGGGACCGGCCAGGACCGCGAACAACACCTGGATGCCGCCGGCCGCCGACACCGACATCGCCCCGAAGACGATCCACGGGGTTGTCAGCCTTGGCACGAGGATGCCTGCCACGGTCGCTACGGCCGCCAGCACAAGCATCGTCCCGGCGACAGTGGGTGGCTCAACAGAGGGCTGGAGCAACGTCGACAGGAGGAGCGGCGTCACCGCAGTCGCCCCGATGACACCTGCCCGCTCGCCCAGCACGGCCAACATCGCCAGCGCGAATATCACCGGCCCATAGGTCAGCAGCGCCGCCACCTCGGGGGTGCCTTCGACGAGAAGCACCAGAGGCGGTCCCGTGAGATACGCGCCCCCCACCAATGCGGCGCCGCCCGCCCCATGCAGAACCGCAGGTCCGAACAACCTCGCCCCAGGCTTGGCGGCGAGCTGGTGGACGACGACGCCCAGGACAGCGATGGTGACCGCGACGGGCAGGCGCAGAGCGTAATCCGGGGCCAACGTGTAGCCGGTTACCGCGCTGACCCCCAGCGATACGGCCGCGACCGCGGTCAATCGGGCTGCGACAAAGGACGGTCGTCCGGTCTCGATCGCTGTCATTCGGCCCATCCCCAGGTGACGCGAACACGCTCAAGGCGGCGAAAAGTACCACCATGATCGGGTCGGTCCAGTGGTATCGCCGGAGTCCGTTTCCCAGTGCGGCTACCCTTCGTCCATAGCGGCGCCAGTGGTATGTGCCGCTGTCCGACGACATGCTGGAGTGCCGCACCCGTGTTCGACACCCTCTCCGACCGGCTCACGTCCGTCCTGCAGAACCTGCGGGGCAAGGGACGTCTGACCGACGCAGACATCGACGCCACCGCCCGCGAGATCAGGATCGCGCTGCTGGAGGCGGATGTCGCGCTGCCGGTCGTGCGTACCTTCATCGCCAAGGTCAAGGAGCGGGCCAAGGGCGCCGAGGTGTCCGCGGCGCTGAACCCGGCGCAACAGGTCATCAAGATCGTCAACGAGGAGCTCGTCGCGATCCTCGGTGGCGAGACCCGGCGGCTCAACCTGGCCAAGAACCCGCCGACGGTCATCATGCTCGCCGGTCTCCAAGGTGCCGGTAAGACCACGCTCGCGGGCAAGCTCGCCCGCTGGCTCAAGACCCAGGGCCACGCGCCCATGCTGGTGGCCTGCGACCTGCAGCGTCCCAACGCGGTCACCCAGCTCCAGGTCGTCGGCGAGCGTGCGGGGGTCGCGGTCTACGCACCGGAGCCCGGCAACGGTGTCGGCGATCCGGTCGACGTGGCCCGCCGCAGCATCGATGAAGCCCGACGCGCCCAGCACGACGTGGTCGTGGTCGACACCGCCGGTCGTCTCGGTGTCGACGAAGAGTTGATGCGTCAGGCCGCCGACATCAAGGCCGCCGTCGCCGCCGACGAGGTCCTCTTCGTTGTCGACGCCATGATCGGCCAGGACGCGGTCAACACCGCCGAGGCGTTCCGCGACGGTGTCGGCTTCACCGGTGTCGTGCTCACCAAGCTCGACGGCGACGCCCGAGGCGGTGCCGCGCTGTCGGTCCGCGAGGTCACCGGCGCTCCGATCATGTTCGCCTCCAACGGCGAGAAGCTCGAAGACTTCGACGCGTTCCATCCCGACCGGATGGCATCGCGCATCCTCGGCATGGGCGACATGCTCACCCTGATCGAGCAGGCCGAGCAGCACTTCGACCAGGATCAGGCGGAGAAGGCCGCCGCCAAGATCGGCACCGGCCAGCTCACCCTCGAGGACTTCCTCGAACAGATGCTCGCGGTCCGCAAGATGGGTCCGATCGCGAACCTGCTCGGGATGCTGCCCGGCTCCGGCCAGATGAAGGACGCCCTGGCCCAGGTCGACGAGAAGCACATCGACCGGTTGCAGGCGATCATCCGGGGCATGACCCCGGCCGAGCGCAACGACCCGAAGATCATCAACGCCTCGCGCAGGCTGCGCATCGCCAAGGGGTCCGGCGTCCAGGTCCGCGAGGTCAACGACCTGGTGAACCGGTTCTACGAGGCGCGCAAGATGATGCAGCAGATGGCGGGTCGATTCGGCATGCCCGGCGGCGGCGCAGGCCAGCGGTCGAAGAAGGGCAAGAAAGGCAAGAAGGGCAAGGGCCGCGGCCCCACGCCGCCGAAGGTGCGCGGCGGGATGCCCGGCTTCCCCGCGGGCCTGCCCCCGATGCCGCAACAGGGCGGCAACGAGCTGCCCCCCGGCTTCGGCGGCCTCGACGGACTCCCGCCCGGCTTCGACCCCTCGAAGCTGAAGTTCCCCAAGAACCCGTGACCGCACTGCACCTGCGCGGCGTCGTCCTGCCGGGCGAGGACGAGCGCGACCTGTGGATCGTCAACGGCCGCGTCCGCACGCGCCCGGTGCCGTACGCGGAGACCATTCTCGACGGCGGCTACCTGCTGCCCGGTCTTGTCGACGCGCACTGCCACATCGGCATCGGGCCTGACGGCCCAGTCGACCTCGACACCGCCGCGCTGCAAGCCGAGACCGACCGTGACGCGGGCACCCTGCTGATCCGCGACTGCGGCTCGCCCATCGACACCAGGCCGCTTCAGGAACGCCTCGACCTGCCCAGGATCATCCGCGCGGGCAGGCACCTGTCCCGGCCCAAGCGCTACATCCCGCACCTCGGCGTCGACGTCGGCGACCCGGAGCAACTGCCCGCCGCCGTCGCCGAACAGGCCGCGTACGGCGACGGCTGGGTCAAGCTCGTCGGCGACTGGATCGACCGAGCCCACGGTGACCTCTCCCCGCTCTGGCCGGACGACGTGCTCGAAGAGGCCATCGCGGTAGCCCATGCGGCAGGCGCCAGGGTGACCGCGCACGTCTTCGGTGCGGACGCCTTGCCCGGCCTGGTCAACGCCGGGATCGACTGCATCGAGCACGGCACCGGTCTCACCGACGACGTCATCGCCGAGATGGCGCGCCGGGGTACCGCGCTGGTGCCCACATTGATCAACATCGAGAACTTCCCCGGCATCGCCGACAAGGCGGACAAGTACCCGAAATACGCCGACCACATGCGCGAACTGCACGCCCGCGCGGGCGGCATGGTCGCGAAAGCCGTCGAAGCGGGCGTGCCGGTCTACGCGGGCACGGACGCGGGCGGCGGGATCGCGCACGGCAGACTGGTGGACGAGATCGTGGCGTTGCACGGCGCGGGCATGTCCGCCGAAGCCGCCATCGCCGCCGGATCGTGGGCCGCGCGCGGCTGGCTCGGCTGGTCCGGCCTCGACGAGGGCTCGCCCGCCGATCTGCTCGCCTTCGACACCGACCCGCGCGCGGACCTCTCCGTGCTGCGATCACCCACACGAATCGTGTTACGCGGACGGGTCGTCGGGTAGCCCACTGGTGCCGTCGGGCTAGGCTCGTCGCCCAAACAGGAATCGGACGTCCGCTCAGCGAACGAGACGCCCGCGTGAGTGATAGGGGAGAGGCGTGCGGGCATCGCTCCCCGACACCGAGCAGGTACCCCCGCCCCGCGATCACCGGTGGGGGTTCGGCGCGTTCCTGTTCGTCTTCGCCGTGTTCGTCCTCTCCGCGGTGGTCATCGGCGCGATCATCGGACTGGCCAGACCCAATTCCGTCGACTCAGTCGCGACTATCCTGATCGGCACGATGGTGCCTACCGCGCTGGCGACAGGGGCCGCGCTACTGGTCACGAAACTGCGCGGCAACGGCCCGCGCATCGACCTGCGGTTGTCGTACAACCGTGAAGACCTCAAGGCCGGGCTCAAGTTCGGGCTCCTCGGTCTGGTGTGCACCACCATCGCCGCCGCGCTCTGGACCAGGATCGTCGGCGAGGACAACGCCACGTCGTCGCTCGGGCGTCTCGTCGACGACCAGGCGATGCCGGTCGGAGCCGCCATCACCCTGTTCCTCTACGTGTGGCTGATCGGCCCCCTGTGTGAGGAGATCATCTACCGCGGCCTGCTGTGGGGCGCGCTCGAACGGCTGCAGTGGGGCCGATGGCTCGTCTTCGGGCTGACCACCGTGATCTTCGCGGTCAGCCACCTTGAGCCGTTGCGCACCTCGTTATTGCTGGTCATCGGCGTGCCCATCGGCCTGGCCCGGCTGTTCACCGGTCGGCTCGGCGCGAGCATCGTCGCCCATCAGGTCAACAACTTCCTCCCCGCCCTCGCGGTGTTGCTGATCAGCCTCGGTGTGATGCAGCCGTGAGCGGCCGTATTGATCTCAACGCCGACCTCGGTGAGGGCTTCGGCATCTGGCGACTCGGCGACGACAACGCCCTGCTCGACGTCGTCACCTCGGCCAACGTCGCGTGCGGCTTCCACGCGGGCGACGCCTCGACCATGCGGGCGGTCTGCGTGGCCGCCGCGGAGCGTGGGGTGAGCGTCGGCGCCCAGGTGTCCTACCGCGACCTCGCGGGCTTCGGTCGGCGCTTCATCGACGTGGCGCCCAGCCAGCTCGCGGACGAGGTGCTGTACCAAATCGGTGCGCTGGAGGCGTGTGCCCGCGCGGCAGGCACCCGCGTCGCCTACGTCAAGCCGCACGGTGCCCTCTACAACGCTGTTGTGCACCACGAGGCGCAAGCCGCGGCCGTGGTCGACGGTGTGCGCGCGTTCGGCGCGTTGCCCGTGATGGGACTGCCCGGTTCGCAACTGCTCGCCGCCGCGTCGGCCGCGGGTCTGCCTACCGTTTTCGAGGCGTTCGCCGATCGCGGCTACACCCCTGCGGGCACGCTGGTGCCACGCTCTGAGCCCGGCGCGTTGATCACCGACACCGACGTTGTAGTCGCCCGTGCGCTACGGCTAGCCGAGCACGGTGAACTTGTCGCCATCGACGGCACAGTGCTACCAACGACGGCCCAATCGCTCTGTCTGCACGGCGACACTCCTGGTGCCGTAGGTCACGCCAGAGCCGTCCGAGCCGCGCTCAACCAGGCGAATGTCGAGGTCGTGGCCTTCGTGTCCTGACCCCGGGCGCTGATCGGTGTCGAATATCTGGCACAATGACCCGCTGTTCGTCATGGCCGGACCCTCTCACCGCGCCGCGACGCCTGAAACCTCCGGGGCGCCCGCTCGAAACCCACTTCTGGCGAGCCCCCGCCACCCGCTGTACCGAGAGCTTTGAGGAGCACCCCAACCCGTGGCTGTCAAGATCAAGCTGCAGCGCCTCGGAAAGATCCGTGCGCCGTACTACCGCATCATCGTTTCCGACGCCCGCACGCGTCGCGACGGCAAGGCCATCGAGACGATCGGCCGGTACAACCCCAAGGAAGAGCCGAGCGTCATCGTCGTCGACTCCGAGCGGGCGCAGTACTGGCTGGGTGTCGGCGCGCAGCCGACCGACTCGGTGCAGAACCTGCTCAAGATCACCGGTGACTGGCAGAAGTTCAAGGGCCTGCCGGGCACCGAGGGCACGCTGCGGGTCAAGGAGCCCAAGCCGTCGAAGCAGGAGCTGTTCGAGGCCGCGCTCAGGGACGCGGGCAACGAGCCCAGCACCGACGCGACCACGGCCAAGAAGAAGTCCGCGCCGAAGAAGGCCGCCGAGCCCAAGGCCGAGGACAAGCCCGCCGCGGACAAGGCGGCGGACGCCCCCGCCGAGGAGAAGGCCGAGTGAGTTCCCTCGCGGACGCTCTCGACCACCTGGTGCGCGGCATCGTCGACAACCCGGACGACGTGCAGGTCGAGTTGGTGACGACTCGTCGCGGTCGCACCCTTGAAGTGCACGTCAACCCGGACGACCTCGGCAAGGTGATCGGCAGGGGCGGTCGCACGGCGACCGCGCTGCGCACGGTCATGGCCGGTGTCGGCGGACGCGGGATTCGCGTCGACGTGGTCGACACTGATCACTGACGGAGTCGAGAACATCGTGGGCGGACCGGAGCTCGTCGTCGTCGGCAGGGTGGCCAAGGCGCACGGCATCGGTGGCGAACTCGCCATCGACGTGCGCACCGATTCGCCGGAGCAGCGTTTCGCGCTCGGTGCGTCGCTGACCGCCAAGCCGCGCGACGGCTCCGTCCGTACTCTCACCGTGACAGCCGCCCGGCCACACTCCGGGCGGCTGCTGGTGCGTTTCGACGAAGTACCCGACCGCGACACCGCGGAAGCGATGCGCGGCGCACTCCTGCTCGCGGGCCTCGGCGTACTGCCGCCGATCGACGACCCCGACGAGTTCTACGACCACGAGCTGTTCGGCCTCGACGCGGTCCTGCTCGACGGCACCAAGGTCGGCACGGTCCGCGACATCGCCCACGGTCTCGGCGGCGAACTCCTGGTCATCGACCGCACCGACGGCGGCGAACTGCTGGTGCCGTTCGTCCGTGCGATCGTCCCCGAGGTCGACGTGCCCGGCGGCCGGGTCGTGCTCGACCCCCCAGAGGGCCTGATCGAGTAAGACCGCTGGTGGAACACCTGTGACCGCGGTGCGCGGCATGGGTCGCGTCCGGCTCTCGCCCGACGGCTAACCTCCTTCGGTGCGCATCGACGTCCTTACCATCTTCCCCGAATACCTGGAACCGTTGCGCGCCGCGCTACTCGGCCGGGCCGTCGAGCGCGGACTGCTCACCATCGGTGTGCACGACCTCCGCCACTGGACCCGAGACGTCCACAAGGGCGTCGACGACAGCCCCTACGGCGGCGGTCCGGGCATGGTGATGAAGCCACAGGTGTGGGGCGAAGCCCTCGACGAGGTGTGTGTGGGCGATCCACCGCCCCGCCTGGTGGTGCCGACCCCCGCGGGCAAGCCGTTCACGCAGGAGATGGCCCACGAGTACGCCGCCGAACCGCGTCTGGTGTTCGCCTGCGGCCGCTACGAGGGCATCGACCAGCGAGTCATCGAAGACGCGAGCCGCCGCTATCAGGTAGACGAGGTGTCCATCGGCGATTACGTGCTGGTCGGCGGCGAGGCGGCGGTGATGGTCATCGTCGAGGCCGTCGCGCGGCTGCTTCCCGGCGTACTGGGCAACCCGGCGTCGGCCGAGCAGGACTCGTTCTCCGACGGACTCCTCGAAGGCCCCAGCTACACCCGTCCCGAGCTGTGGCGCGAACTCGGCGTGCCCGACGTGCTGCGTTCGGGAAATCACGCCGCCATCGTGCGCTGGCGGCGCGACCAGGCCATCGAACGCACCTTCCACCGCCGCCCGGACCTGCTCGCCGCGCTGCCGGCCGACGCGTTCGACAAGCACGACCGCGCCCTGGTCGAGCGCCTGGAACGGTCGGCGGCGGGGGCCGATTTCCGGTCCGAGAACCCCATCTGACATACTTTCCAGGTTGACGCGTCCGGGTAGCCCCCGAGTGCGCGCGGCGAAAAGCCCCGACTCCCAGGCTGACAGTTCGGCGTAATGCCGTCCACCGCCGGGAGGATCATCTCCAAGGACGAGGACGGAATACCCATGAACACCCTGGATGCCCTGGACGCCAAGTCGCTGCGTTCCGACATCCCGGACTTCCGCCCGGGTGACACGCTGAAGGTGCACGTTCGCGTCATCGAGGGATCCCGCGAGCGTGTCCAGGTGTTCCAGGGCGTCGTCATCCGTCGCCAGGGCGGCGGAATTCGGGAAACCTTCACTGTTCGCAAGGTCTCCTTCGGCGTTGGCGTCGAGCGCACCTTCCCGGTGCACTCGCCGAACATCGCCGAGGTCGAAATCGCCCGCCGAGGTGACGTTCGCCGAGCGAAGCTCTACTACCTTCGTGAGCTGCGCGGCAAGGCCGCCAAGATCAAGGAGCGTCGCGAGCCGAAGACCGCTTCCTGACGCGGGAAGCACACCGGCTCACGTACGCTGACGTGCGTGGTCGACCGTCCCCCTCATCGAACACCGCCCGACGCGGCGGCCAAGGTGCCATCGGAGACGGTCGACCACCGTACAGCGTCTTTTTTTGACGTTGTGGGGTCAACGCCACCAATACCCGCTCTGGAGCCACTGGCTCCAGAGTTTTGGTTTGGCACCCCGCTGGCCGAAGAGCCAGTGCCTCATCCCGACGAGCACGAGGTCTCCCAGGTTGGGGTAGATCCGTCAGCCGAGTCGGGATTTTTCGTTCGACCCCCCGAGATGCCGGCGCGGCGAGATGACGATGGCCCGCCGTCAGCCGTGGAACCCGAGACCGAGCAGATCCCCCGGGTTGAGGCTGATCGCTCGGAACCCGCCACGGAACTGGTCCCGGACTCGGCCGTGGTTGCCGAGCGCACCCGAGGCAAGCACCGCCGCCCCGCCCGCAAACAGCCTCTCTGGCGCGAACTGCTGATGCTCGGCCTCGTCGCCATCCTGCTGACGTTCCTGATCCAGCACTTCATCGGCCGGGTGTACTCCATCCCGTCCGGCTCGATGGAGCAGACGTTGCACGGCTGCGCGGGCTGTGAAGGTGATCGGGTCTTCGTCGACAAGTTCGTCTATGTCTTCCGCGACCCGACCCCAGGCGACGTCGTCGTCTTCCAAGGGCCCAACACCTGGACCGAGAACGACGTCAAACCCGACGAGTCGAGCAACGGTGTCGTCCGCGGCCTGCGCTACCTTGGTTCGCTCGTCGGAGTGGCCGCGCCGGACGAGCGGGACTTCGTCAAGCGGGTGATCGCAGTCGGTGGGCAGACCGTCGAATGTTGCGACGAGAGCGACCGGGTCATGGTCGACGGGCAGTCGCTGGACGAGCCCTACATCCACTGGGAAAACGGTGGCCCGGATGAGCGGCAGCGCTTTGAGCGCGTTACCGTACCCGAGGGAACACTGTGGGTGATGGGGGACAACAGGGCGAGTTCGGCCGACTCCCGCTATCAGGGTGGCGGCGGCGTCCGAGGTGTTGTCCCGCTCGGCAAGGTCATCGGCAAGGCGCGCTACATCGTGCTGCCGCCCTCGCGGTGGCGTGGTGTCGGTGACCACGACCCGCAGGCGACCGGCGATCTCACCGCGACGGCCTGGCACCAGGGGATTCCGGTGGGTCTCGGCGTGGCCGCCGCGTGGCCGGTGCTCTGGCTCGGCCGCCGGGTGAGGGGTATTCGCATACCGAGAAAGGCTGAATAGTTGCTGGACGAACGCGGTGCCGTGCCAGGGGATGACCACGGTGCCGAGAGCATCGACGTCGCCGATCCGAAGCCCGCCAGGAAAAAACGGTCATTCTGGGTGGAACTGCCGATTCTGATCGGTGTCGCCCTGGTCCTGACATTCTTCATCCAGACCTTTGTCGCCCGTGTTTTCGTCATTCCGTCGGAGTCGATGGAACAGACACTGCACGGCTGCGCGGGCTGTACCGGCGACCGCATCCTCACCGACAAGGTCGTCTACTACTTTCGCGACCCGGAGCCCGGTGACGTCGTGGTCTTCGAGCGCCCGGCGACGTGGGACCAGCACGGCCAGAGCAACCGCTCCGGCAACGTCGTCATCTCGTGGTTCCAGGACATCGGCTCCCAGTTCGGCATGGTCGAGCCCAGCGAGGACGACGTGGTGAAGCGGGTCATCGCCGTCGGCGGTCAGCGCGTCGAGTGCTGCGACGACGAGAATCGCGTCCTCGTCGACGGCGAGCCGCTCGACGAGTCCTACCGGTACATGCCGGGCGAAGGCGCCAGGCAGGCCGATTTCGGCGCCATCACGGTCCCCGAGGGCAAGCTGTTCGTGATGGGCGACAACCGCAACAACTCCGCCGATTCGCGCGTCCAGGGCGGTGGCGGAAGCAACGGCTTCGTTCCGGTCGACAACGTGATCGGCAAGGCGCGGGCGATCATCCTGCCGCCTTCACGCTGGCAGGGCATCGGCGACCACAACGCCCAGCAGGCGCTGTCCGCGCCCGTCTGGCATACCGCGATTCCGGCCGGTGTCGGCGTCGCGGCCGCGTGGCCCGCCCTCTGGCTGGGCCGCCGCGCCCGGCGCCTCATCTCGCACGGCGGTCACACACCGCCCCGGTAGGCTGCGGTGGTGTCCGAGCGATCAACAGTCCCAGGTGACGACGAGTCGGAGAACTTCGATCGCGAACCAGAGGACAGGCTGAGCAACAGCGGCAAAAAGAAGAAGAAACGGCCTTTCTGGGTGGAATTGCCGATTCTCATCGGTGTCGCCCTGGTGTTGACGTTCGTCATCCAGACCTTCATCGCGCGGGTGTTCCTCATTCCATCCGAGTCGATGGAGCAGACGCTGCACGGCTGTCCCGGCTGCACCGGCGACCGCATCCTCGTCGACAAACTCGTCTATACCTTCGGCGAGCCGGAACCTGGTGAGGTCGTCGTCTTCACCCGGCCGGACACGTGGAACAAGATGGAGTTCGCCAACGCCCGCTCGGAGAACGTCGTGGTGAGCTGGCTGCAAAGCGTCGGCGCGCTGTTCGGCCTGGCGTCGCCGGACGAGGACGACGTGGTGAAGCGGGTGATCGCGGTCGGCGGCCAGACAGTCGAGTGCTGCGACGACCGGAGCCGGGTGCTGGTCGACGGCAAACCGCTCGACGAGCCCTACGTCTTCTGGGACCCGATGCAGGGTGAGCCCACGCAGTCCACCTTCGGCCCGATCATCGTCCCGGACGGCAAACTCTTCGTGATGGGCGACAACCGCAACAACTCCGGCGACTCGCGTACCCAGGGCGGCGGCGGCGACAACGGCCTCGTCCCGGTCGACAACGTGATCGGCAAGGCCCGCACGGTCGTCCTGCCGCCGTCACGTTGGCAGGGCGTTGGTGACCACGATCCGCAGGCTCTGTCGGCGCCCGCGTGGCAGGTCGGCATCCCGGTGGGTGTCGGAGTCGCCGCGGCATGGCCGACACTCTGGATCGGCAGGCGGCTGCGTGGCCTGGTCCTGGTTCGTCAGGGTGAGCGATGACAGTCGAACTTTTCTTCCGCCCCCCGCGTGCGGTGCTCCGCCGCGACGCGGGCAACTGGAGCCTGGAGACAGCGCTGCACCGGCGCGGGCTCGGCCCGGTCGCCGGTGTGGATGAAGCCGGTCGGGGGGCGTGCGCGGGCCCGCTGGTCATCGCCTCCTGCGTGCTGCGCCCTGGCGACGCGTCCCGGCTCGAAGGGCTCACCGACTCCAAACTCATGACCGCCGCCGCCCGTGACCGCATGTTCGACCTGGTACGGGCGCGGGCCGTGGACTACGCGGTGGTCGTGGTGCCACCCGCCGAGGTCGACCTGATGGGCGTGCATGTCGCCAACATCGAGGGGATGCGTCGAGCGGTCGCCCGATTGTCCACTCATCCGGGTTACGTTTTGGTCGACGGCTTCCGCGTGCCCGGCCTGACCGCGCCGAGCATCCCCGTGCTCAAGGGCGACCAGGCCGCCGCCTGCGTGGCCGCCGCGTCGGTCCTGGCGAAGGTCACCCGCGACCGGATCATGGCTGACCTGCACGAATCCCTTCCCCAGTACCAATTCGACGTGCACAAGGGCTACTGCACCGAGCTGCACACCGGGGCGCTGCGCCGACACGGACCGAGCCACGAGCACCGATGGTCGTATGCGAACGTCGCCAGGGCGGGCATGATGCACGGACTTCGCCCGCCACACCGGGTGGCACTCAGTGTTGCGGCGGCCGCCGTGGTCCAGAATGGTGGGCCTCCGCACTTGAGCGGTGGATAGGTCACGACCAGGAGGGGCGCGCGGCACATGAGCGCGGAGGATCTCGAGAAGTACGAGACCGAGATGGAGCTGTCGCTCTACCGGGAGTACCGCGACATCGTCGGGCAGTTCGCCTACGTGGTGGAAACCGAACGTCGGTTCTACCTGGCGAACGGCGTCGACGTGCAGGTACGCGACTCCGACGGCGAGGTCTACTTCGAGGTGCGGATGTCGGACGCCTGGGTGTGGGACATGTACCGCCCGGCCCGGTTCGTCAAGAACGTCCGAGTCATCACCTTCAAGGACGTCAACGTCGAGGAGTTGGACAAACCTGACCTTCGGCTGCCCGAAGACGGACCTTTTGGCGGCTGATAGCACAACGCTCTGACAGAACGTGCCCCACAAGATCATTGACTGGCAGGTTGTTCCCGTACGCCATTGGTGATCCCCGCTTTTCCGGCACCCCCTGACTTCCCGTGCCAGCCGAGGCACTGTCGAGATCGAACGCGGAATCCGCCGCGCTCGACTCGGCAGGAGTGACCATGACACCTCATCTGGCACTGGGTGCTCGCGGCGAAGACGTCGCAGCGGACTATCTGGAAAGCGTCGGGCTGTGCGTCCTCGACCGCAATTGGCGATGTCGCCACGGCGAACTCGACCTCATCGCCACCGACCGGTCGAGACTCGTGGTGTGCGAGGTGAAGACCCGCACCGACACCGCGTTCGGCACACCGGCCGAAGCGGTCGGCGGTGCGAAAGCCCTCCGCGTCCGTCGCCTCGCCGAGCGCTGGCGTCGCGATCACGGCGTGCGGCCGTGTGAGATCAGGTTCGACATCGTGTCCGTGCTCTGGCCACCGGGCGAGCGACCACGGATACGACATTTCCCCGGCGCGTTCTGATGTCCCTCGCCCGCGCGTGGGCCGTCGCCCTCTTCGGCGTCGACGGCATCCCCGTCGAGATCGAGGCCGACATCGGCGGCGGCAAACCAAGAACGCTCATCGTCGGCCTGCCCGACGCCGCCCTCAACGAAGCCAAGGACCGGGTCCGGGCCGCGGTCCGCAACAGCGGCCTCACCTGGCCAGACCAGATGGTGACCCTCGGACTGTCGCCCGCGGCCCTGCCGAAGGGCGGCTCTGGATATGACCTCGCGCTCGCGATCTCGGTCCTGGTCGCCGACGGCAAAGCGCCATCGGACGACCTGGCCGACACGGTTCTGCTCGGTGAACTGGCCTTGGACGGCCGCCTGCGAACCGTCAAGGGCGTCCTGCCGTGTCTGCTCGCGGCGCGGCGCGCGGGTCTCGCCCGCGCGGTGGTCCCGATCTCCGCGCTGCCCGAGGCGTCACTGGTCAGCGGCATGGAGGTACTCGGCGCTTCGACGCTGATCGACGTCGTCACCTGGCTCCAAGGGGCCAGAGAAGCGCTCTGCGCGCCGCGCCCATCGGTCTCGCTCGCGGGCGACGCCCCACCCGACCTGATCGACGTCGTCGGCCAGCCCGAAGCGCGATGGGCCCTGGAGGTCGCCGCGGCAGGCGGACACCACTTGCTGTTGTCCGGGCCGCCCGGCACAGGGAAAACCATGCTCGCCAAACGATTGCCGGGTCTGCTGCCGCCACTGGCGGCGGACCAGGCCCTCGCGGTGACCGCGATCCACTCGGTCGCGGGTGATCTCGCCGCCGAGTCACCGCTGATCACCACCCCACCCTTCATCGCTCCCCACCACACGACATCCGTTCCGGCGCTGGTCGGCGGGGGTGTGGGCATGGCCAAACCAGGCGCGATCAGCAAAGCCCATCGCGGGGTCCTGTTCTTGGACGAGGCATGCGAGTTCGCGCCCAACCGGCTGGAGGCGCTCCGCACGGCCCTGGAGGAAGGGGAGATCCGGTTGGCCCGCAGGGACGGTGTCGTCAGTTACCCCGCGCGCTTCCAGCTCGTGCTGGCCACCAACCCCTGCCCGTGCGCACCCCCGCGCGAGACCGACTGCACATGCTCACCGAACGCCAGACGCCGCTATCTCGCTCGGTTGTCCGGTCCACTGCTCGATCGGGTCGACCTGCGGGTCCGCACCCGGCCGATCACCGCGATGACCCGACTCGACGACCTGGTCCCCGAGTCCACGGCGATCGTCCGCGAACGCGTCACCGAAGCCCGTGACCGTGCCACGAGCCGGTGGTCCGCCCACGGCTGGCAGACCAACGCCGAAGTCCCAGGCCCGTCGCTACGACGCGATTTCACCCTTCCACGCGAGGCGACCGCCCTCCTGGACCGCGGCCTGAACATCGGCGCTGTCACGGCCCGAGGCGCCGACCGGTGTCTTCGAGTCGCATGGACGCTCGCCGACCTCGCGGGCATGGCGCAACCCACCGCCGACCACGTCGCCTCGGCACTCGAATTCCGCGACCGCCGCGCCGCGTGAGCACCCCCACCGAACAGGAAGGACACACATGAACCAGAAGCGCGTTCCCGCGTTCCGCGACCTGTCCACCCTCATCCGTTGCCACGATGCCGACCGAACCCAACGCCTCACCCAGTCATCCGCGGTCACACCACCTCGACGGCCGAAGCACGCACGCCGCCCCGCGGACACCGTTGACCTGGCCCAAGCCATCCCCCAGCAGCGCACGGTGGGAAAGCATCGACGACATCAGCTTGACCACCTGCCCGCGCTGCAACGCCCCCACCAGGCAGCCGACGATGACGTCTGACGACATCCGGCTCGCCCGCGCCTATCTCCTGCGCGTCGCTGAGCCGCCCGCACCCGCGTTGTCCGCGTTCGTCGAGATACGTGGCGCCGTCGAGGCGGCGATCATGGTGCGGGCAGGCACCGTCCCCGACGCGGTCAGGGATGAGACTTCCGCACGTCGGGACACTGACCTCGCCGAAGCCGATCTCGCCGCCGCTGACGCGGTCGGTGCGCGACTGGTAATCCCGGAAGACCCGGAATGGCCCAGTTGGTCGTTGCTCGCGCTCAGCAACGCCTGCGGGCGTGGCCTTCGTTGGGCGAGCCCGCCGCTGGCGTTGTGGGTCCGTGGGCCCGCCCACCTGGACGACACCCTCCAGCGGGCGGTGTCCGTGATCGGCGCCCGCGCGGCGACGTCCTACGGCGAGCATGTCGCATCCGAGTTCGGCTACGGCCTCGCCGAGGCGGGATGGACCGTTGTTTCCGGGGCCGCGCACGGCATCGACGGAGCCGCACACCGCGGGGCTCTCGCCGCACAGGGAACGACGATGGCGGTACTGGGCTGTGGCGCCGACATGAGCTATCCGGCCGCCCACAGCAGACTTCTCGACCGCATCGCCCACGAAGGTGCGGTGATCAGCGAATACCCTCCTGGGACGCCACCCGCGAAACACCGTTTCCTGGTGCGAAATCGACTCATCGCGGCCTTGAGCGCGGGCACGGTCGTCGTCGAGGCTGGGGTACGCAGCGGGGCGCGGAACACCGCTTCCAGCGCCGCAGCACTCGGCAAAGTCCTCCTCGCGGTGCCGGGACCCATCAGTTCAGCCATGTCCAACGGCTGCCACGAACTCCTCCGCAGCGGCGCCGCGACGCCGGCGAGTTCGGTGGCCGAGATCCTCGAAGACGTCGGTCACATGGGCACGGACCTGGCCCCGGCCCCCACCTCGCCCCAGCGCCCCACAGACGGTCTCGGAGACC
>JALZNB010000426.1 GCA_030857905.1 Actinomycetota bacterium | reverse complement strand
ATCGTCGTTGTCTGGGTGTTGCGTTCGGTAGCCCGCCGAGCCGGCCGGGAAGCGCTTGCTCACAACTGGAGAGGGACGCCGGAGGGACTCGCCACTGTCGAACGACTCTCCGGGCTGGCTCCCTTATCCCGGATCCACCGGTGGGCAGCGCGTGAAAGGTGGGGTTGGTTCCATAACAAATGCCCTCTGACCAGGGATGATGGCGGTGTCTAGATCGCCGTGATCCCGAAGTCGGAGGGCACCTGTTCGGTGAAAGCATCGCACAATCTCGCGCGGGTGTCGGTCAGCTTCGACGACGACAAGTTGTTGCCCAACGGCGGGCTTGCCGTGGCCGGCGTGCTGGCGCAGAAACTCGGTGTCGCCGAGCTGGTCGATGCCCACGTGACGTTGTCCGGTGACGGGGCGGGCAACTCGGGCGCGAAGGCGTTGACGGTGATCGGCTCAGCGCTGGCCGGCGGTGACTGCATCGACGACGTCGATGTGTTGCGCGCCGGCGCGGCGCCGCAGTTGTTCGACGGGGTGCGCGCCCCGTCGACGGTGGGCACGTGGCTGCGACTGTTCGTGTGGGCGACAGTCCGCCAACTGGACCGCGTCACCCGTGAGCTGCTGGCCCGCGCCTGGGGCGCCGGTCTGGGCCCGGATCTCGACGCCGATCTGACCATCGACATCGACTCCACGGTGTGTGAGACCTACGGGCTGAACAAGCAGGGCGGGCAGCGGTTCTCGTATCTGGGGGTGCGCGGCTACCACCCGTTGATCGCGTCGCTGGCCGACACCGGCGAGCTGTTGCACACCCGGCTGCGGGGCGGCAACGCCGCCTCCGGTCGCGGCGCGGCCAGCTTCGTCGCCGAGACGATCTCGCGGGTGCGTGACGCCGGCGCCCGGGGCGGGTTGACGCTGCGCGCGGACTCCGGGTTCTACGCCGGCGCGGTGGTGTCGGCCTGTCGCCGCGCCGGGGTGGCGTTCTCGGTCACGGTGCGCAAGAACACCGCGGTGCGTCGGGCGATCGACGCGATCCCCGACCAGGCGTGGACGCCGATCCCGTACTGGATCGACGGGGGCGCCGACGTCGCCGAAACCACCTACACCGCCTTCGCGGGCAGCGAGCATGAGATCACCTGCCGGCTGCTGGTCCGCCGCGTGCGACCCACGCCCGGATCGCAGTTGGCCATGGACGTGGTGTTCGACTACCACGCGATCCTGACCGACCGCGACGGTGACCTGCTGAGCGTGGAGGCCGACCACCGCCGCCATGCCGTGGTCGAACACGTCATCGCCGACCTCAAGCACCACGCCGGGCTGGCGCACCTGCCGTCAGGCAAGTTCGCCGCCAACGCCGCCTGGCTGACGCTGGTCGGCGTCGCGTACAACCTCGCCCGGTGGACCGCACACGCCGCCGGCCTGGGACGTGTCACCACCAAGACACTGCGGCTGACGATCATCGCCGTGCCCGCCCGGCTGGTGCGCCGATCCCGACGACTACGACTACGCATGCCGACAGGCTGGCCGTGGGCCGACGCCATCCGCGACGCGCTCGCGGCCTTCGCGCGCATCGCCGCGCCCGGCTGACACCCAGCCTGCGTCGCTCCCCGTCCGACACGACCCCATCCACCAGCGCCGGAACACCACCCGGCCGCGAACCGCTGCCTCGACATCCCTCAAACCGTGGCGTCACCCACAGATACGCACCACTTGCCTCGCCTTGTTACGCCGATTTTCGAAAAACCTCATCGACGATCAGGGCACCGGTGCATCAGGGCTTATAGGCGAGTTGCTAGCCCTGTGAGAGCGGCTGATCCCTCCACGCGGCCCTTTGTCGCAAGGCTCGCTACAGCGGTGAGGGCCGCCGTTCCCTTCATCGCGGTGCGCGTGCGAGCATGAGGCGGGCCATGGAGGCGAGGCGAGATCATGACCAAGCACAGGATCTACACGACGAGCGTCGCAAGCGTCTACCCCCACTACGTCGCGAAGGCGGAGAAGAAGGGGCGCACGAGGTCAGAAGTCGATGAGGTCATCCGCTGGTTGACGGGCTACAGCCAGAGCGAGTTGGAGACGCAGCTCGAGAGGCAGATCGACTTCGAGAACTTCTTCTCGGAAGCTCCGCAGCTGAACCCGTCGCGAGCTTCGATCAAGGGCGTGGTCTGCGGCGTCCGCGTCGAGGACATCGAGGAGCCGACCATGAGGGAGATCCGCTACCTGGACAAGCTCGTCGACGAGCTGGCGAGGGGAAGGACGATGGAGAAGGTCCTGCGGGAGTAGTGGCCGTAGCGCTTCAGGGCTTGGGTTGTTTGACCCCCTGGATGGGCGAACCGGTGCCAGCCGACGATTCAAAACGTCCGCGATCGCAGAACCGGGCGATCGAGGCTTGGAGCGACCGCAGGCAGCGCCCTGAACCCGAAGAGCCAAACCTTCTGCTATCGGCTGAGACCAGAGGGCGTCTCAGCCGCCCTTCTCCGCGAGACCGGGCGCCGTGCGGCAGTGTCGGCGGCCATGAGATTCTCCTCGTAGGCGGACACGAATCTCCCCGCTGAACGGCCACGAAAGTTCCCCGCTGGTGGCCATGAGATCTCCCCAGTAGCTGTCCGCAGCCCGTGTGGCATCCCCCACGTGGGCGGTCCCTCCTCGTTCGCTCGGCGTGCTCATTCGTCGAGGCCCCGAGGAGGGACCACGTGAAGCATGCCGAGGAGATCATGAAGATTCTTGAAGCGTTCGATTTGACCCGTAGTTACCGGACGGCCGGCGAGCTGGCCGGTTGCGACCATCACACTGTGGCCCATTGGGTCGCCCGCCGCGACGCCGGCGAGCTGACGGCGTCACCGGTGCGGCGCCCGCAGCTGATCGACGAGTTCCTCCCGAAGGTGGAGGAGTGGATGGAGGCCAGCCACGGCAAGGTCCGCGCCGATGTCGTGCACGACAAGCTGCTGGCGATGGGCTTCACGGGCTCGGAGCGCACGACCCGCCGGGCGGTCGCGGCCGCGCGCAAGGCGTGGGACGCGGGACATCGGCGGGTGCATCGCCCGTGGGTGGCTGAGCCGGGCTTGTGGTTTCAGTGGGACTTCGGCGACGGGCCCACGGTGGCGGATGTCAAGGC
>JALZNB010000414.1 GCA_030857905.1 Actinomycetota bacterium | reverse complement strand
CGGTGGCGCAGGGCCCGATGACCAGGGTCAGCGACCGCCCCGATTTCGCCGTGTCGGTCGCCGACGCGGGCGGGATGCCGTTCATGGCCCTGGCGTTGGCCGACGCGGCCGGATCGCGCGTGATGCTGGAGTCCACAGCGGAGGCGATGGGCGACCGGCCGTGGGGAGCGGGCATTCTCGGCTTCGCCCCCGAGGACACCCGCACGGCCCAGCTCGCGGTGATCCGCGAGGTCCGGCCCGCCGCGGTGATCATCGCGGGCGGCAGGCCGTCGCATGCGAAGGCGCTGGAGGACGACGGCATCACGACGTTCCTGCACGTGCCCTCCGCGCGACTGCTCACCCAGTTCCTCGACGCGGGCGCGCGGCGATTCGTGTTCGAGGGCGCCGAATGCGGCGGCCACATCGGCCCCCGGTCGAGTTTCTGCCTGTGGCAGGCCCAGATCACCGCACTGCTCGACTTCCTCGCCGCGCACCCCGACACCTCGATTGACGTGTTGTTCGCGGGTGGGGTCCACGACGCCCGCTCGTCGGCGATGGTCGCGGCCATGGCCGCTCCGCTGTCCGCCCGTGGTGTCGGCGTCGGTGTCCTGATGGGCACCGCGTACCTGTTCACCGAGGAAGCCGTCGCCTGCGGGGCTGTGGGTGAACCATTCCAGCGTCAGGTCCTGGCCGCAGAGACCACCACTGTGCTGGAGACCGCGCCCGGCCATCTGACTCGCTGCGTCGACAGTCCGTTCACCGCCGAGTTCGAGGACATCCGCACACGACTGCGCGCCGACGGCCTCCCAGACCGGCAGGTGTGGGAGCGGCTGGAGCAGCTCAACATCGGCAGGCTGCGGATCGCCAGCAAGGGCGTGCGCCGCGAAGGTGACGCGCTGGTCGCCGTCGACACGCGCCACCAAGTCGCCGACGGACTCTTCATGGCGGGCCAGGTCGCCGTACTGCGCCGTGAGGTCACCACGATCGCCGACCTGCACGCCGAGGTGACCGGCACCGCCATGGACCTGCTGTCCGACCGGGTCGAGGCGCTGCGCGAGGTCTGGGCGCCGCCGACCACCTCGGACGCCGCACCCGAGCCGCTGGACATCGCCATCATCGGCATGTCGGGCGTGTTCGCTGGCGCGACGGACCTCGCCGAGTTCTGGGCCAACGTCCTGGCGGGTGTGGACGCGGTGACCGAGGTGCCGCCGCAGCGGTGGGACCCGGCGGTCCACCACGGTGAGGGACACGTTCCCTCGAAGTGGGGCGGATTCCTGCCGCGCATCCCGTTCGATCCGCTGCGCTACGGCATTCCGCCCGCGTCGCTGCCCAGCATCGAGCCCGTGCAACTGCTCGCGCTGGAGATCGCCCACCGGGCCTTGGTCGACGCCGGTTACGCGGAGCGGCCGGGAGGGCGTCCCCGCCCCTTCGACCGTTCGCGCACCGCGGTGTTCTTCGGTGCCGAGTCCGGCGGTGAACTGTCGAACGGCGCGATGCTGCGCTCGATGCTGCCTGGCTACTTCGCCGACGCGCCCGCCGCGCTGGACGCGCAACTGCCCACCTTCACCGAGGACACCTTCCCCGGTGTGCTCGCCAACGTCATCTCCGGGCGGATCGCCAACCGGCTCGACCTCGGCGGCGCCAACTTCACCGTGGACGCGGCGTGCGCGTCGTCGCTGGCGGCGCTGGACGTCGCCTGCCGGGAACTGGTCAGCGGCAACGCCGACCTCGTGCTCTGCGGTGGCGCGGACACCCACAACGGGATCTACGACTACCGACTCTTCGCCTCGGTCGGAGCGCTGTCGCCGACCGGGCGGTCACGGGCGTTCGACAGTTCAGCCGACGGCATCGCGCTCGGCGAGGGCGTCGGATGCGTTGTGCTCAAACGGCTCAAGGACGCCGAACGCGACGGCGATCGGGTCTACGCGGTGATCCGTGGCGTCGGCAGTTCCAGCGACGGCCGCTCCCTCGGTCTCACCGCGCCGAGGCCGGAAGGGCAGCGTCGCGCGATCGATCGCGCGTACGCCAATGCCAGACTTTCGCCTTCTCAGGTCGGACTTCTGGAAGCGCACGGGACCGGCACCGCTGTCGGCGACCGCACCGAACTGTCCACGTTGGAGTCCGCCTTCGCCGACGCGGGCGCCCGACCCGGCGCGGCCGTCCTCGGCTCGGTCAAATCGCAGATCGGGCATACCAAGTGCGCCGCGGGTATCGCCGGACTGATCAAGACCGCGTTGGCGATCCACACGGGCACCCGGCCGCCGACCTCGCTGCTGACCACGCCGAACTCCGCGTGGACCGGCGCGGACAGCCCGTTCGCGTTCAACACCGACGCCCGGCCGTGGGCCACGCCCGTGGCC
>JALZNB010000407.1 GCA_030857905.1 Actinomycetota bacterium | reverse complement strand
GGTCTCGATCGTGACGTCCACTCCGCCGTCGGCGAGATTCTTGCGCAACCGGGACACACAGATCTGCACCTGGGTTCTGGCGGTCTCCGGCGGCTTCTCGTCCCAGAGCACGTCGACCAGGTGGTCGGTGCTGACGATCTGGTTGGCCTCCACCAACAGGAACGCCAGCACCACCTGCTGGCGTCCAGGCGGAATGCGCACCTGACCCGAGTGCCCGTGCACCTCGATCGGCCCGAGAACGCGGAAAGTCGCCTCAGCGGCATCCTGCAGGGTCACCGTCACCGCCGTTCCGCCCGCGCATCCGGCATTCGTTGTGCGCTCAACCACCCGACGATGATCCCAATGTAGGCCACCGTCTCCGACGCGCATATCCCACAGGTGCCCGAAAGTTAGCCCGTTCGACCAGCCGCCGGTTGCTCCGTTCGCCCCGAGATAGCACGAGGATGGTCCGGGAATGCCGTGGTCGAACAAGATCCATATCAGGATTTTCCGCCGCGGCGTTACCCCGCCGCACCAGACACCCGTGTGGAGCGACCATGGCCAACAGTCTCCTGCCCAGCGCGGCGATCGACGCGGCCGGCGCGGACCACGTCCGCCTCGCCTACGACTACCTCGACGCGGGCGACTTCGACGCCTACGGGTCACTGCTGGACGAGCACACCCACGTGTGCGGGATCGGGCCCGACCGCGCGCGTGGCCGCGACCACGCGGTGCGGGCCGCCAAGGCGCGGGCCGAGAGCGCGGGCCGTCACCATCTGTACAAGGTCATCGTCGACAACGGCAACGTGGTGGCGACCGGCCGGTACGTGGGGTTGTCCGCCGCGGCGGCATTCGACTTCGCCGATGTGTTCACCCTGTCCGATGATGGGTTGTTGCTGAGCCATCGGCGTTTCCGCTACATCGAGGGTCCCGGTTGAGCGTGGCCCCAGCCCGCCGGGACCGGCACGGCGGCGGGTTCCGGGGTGCCCGGCGGCGGTGTACTTGCCGAGCGCACTGATCAACAGCCGCGGCTCCAGCGCCAGGCACTCGAACATCCGCTCGACTCCGGAAATCCCGGCCTCGTCGGCCGCGATGAGTGCGGCCCGCCCGAGCGCCAGCGCCAACGCCTTCACCGCGCGCGGGTCCGCCCACATCCGCCCTGACACAAGCAGGCAGTTCCCGTCACCGGAGCGACCCGGTGTAGACACTCGGCAAGCGGTAGGCCGACATGGTCGAAGAATCCGGTGGAAGCCCAACCGGCGCCACCCCCACGCCGTCGACAGTGACCGCGTCCGCGCCTGCCGCCCACGCCACTGCGGCGGCCGCGCTCGGGAGGCAGCTTCACCCACACCCCGGCGCGCGGAAAGTTGTTGCGCGTCAAGCGGATCCGCCAGCGCAGGATCTCGTCGGTGAAGGTGCCGGAGCTGCCGCAGCGCGGCACAAGACTCCTGCCCGAGTTCATGGTGCCCTCGGCGGTCGTCGTGCTCGACACGCTCCCGTTGACACCCAACGGAAAACTCGACGTGGATGGGAGTTCCCGGCCTGGGCGGTGCGTTGAGTCGATCTTGGGCGGCCGGTTCCAGGCGCGGACCCATGCCGGGTCTGGAGGTTCCTCGCAAATGATCAACGTGGTTGTCAGCGCGGAGTGGTGGTCCACGCCGGTCCGCACGTGGTAGCCGACGCTGCCCTTTTGTTCGTGATCAGCGAGATGGCGTCCATATCCACCGCGGCCCTCCTGGTGGTCCAGACTCGCAGGAAAACGGTCAATGGCGTTGCGCCTCGGGAGGGCAAGTGGATCGTCGGCAGTTGGAATATTTCCTCGCGGTGGCCGCGCATGGCAGCTTCACCAGTGCGGCGCTGGCCTTGCGGGTGGCCCAACCCTCCCTGTCGCACGCGATCAGATCGGTTGAGCGTGAGGTGGGTGTCAGGCTGTTCCACCGGCTCAGCCGCGGTGTCCGGCTCACCCCGGCGGGCGAGGCGCTCCTGAAACCCGCCCAGCAGGTGCTGCGCGACTTCGCGGCGGCGCGAGCCTCCGTGCAGATGGTGAGCGACTTGACGGCCGGACGTCTTGACATCGTGGCGCAGACGACGTTGGCGGTGCACCCGCTGGCCGGGCTCGTCGGCGCTTTTCGGCGAGCGCACCCCGCTGTCACCGTCGGCATCGAGGATCCCGAGCAGGCCACGGCGGTGGTGGAGATGGTGCGGACAGGATGCTCGGAACTCGGGCTCACCGACTTCTCGGTGTCGGCGGGTGACCTTCGGACCTACGAGCTGCCGGATCAGCAGATACTGGTGGTCCTGCCGCCCGACACGGACATCGACACCGACCAGCCGGTGAAGCTGGGGCGCCTGGCGACTTTCGACCTCATCGTGACCCCACCGGGCACCGCGAGTCGCACGATGCTCGAACTCGCTCTGGCTGGGGTGGGCGCTCGACTGCGGATCGCGGTGGAGACCCCGCATCGGGCGGCCATCGTTCCCCTTGTCCTCGCGGGCGCCGGGGCAGCCCTGCTGCCGCTGCCGATGGCCGAGGACGCGGCCAGGCAGGGTGCGCGAATCGCCCGGATCGATCCGCCGGTCGTGCGGCGGGTGCAGTTGCTCTGGCGGCGGGGGCCGTTGTCCCCGGCAGGCAGTGCTTTCGTGCGCACCGTCATCTCCGCCACCGGCGGCGGCTCCCGGACGGCCCTTGACCTGTCGCTATAGGTTTCCTCTCTGGGTCCGGCAGGGAGACGCTCTGGATTCGTGGCCGCAGTTCATTGACTATCCCGCCGATCTTGAAGACTGTCTTCATCACCGACACACCACACGTCGAGTCGCCGGGGTCGTCCGGTCCGTCTTCGGCTCGGTGATCCGCCCCCGGACCCGAGAGCCGATCGAGCACGAGGGATGGCACATGGGTCACTGTTGCGGGATCGATCACCACAGTGGCGAGTACACCCCTCAGCAACGCGCTGACCTCGATCGGATACTCGCCTTCAATCGGCGGATGGCCGCCGCGATCGAGGACGGCCGCGACGTCTCCGCCATCGAACCGCTCATCGATCCGGACCCGTTGCGCTACATGTGGGTGGACGAAGGTGGCGGGCGCATCGGCGAGTTCCTCGAACGGGCCGAGGCCGCACTCGACTCGGCGCAATCCCTGCCGGGGCACCTACGGGCGCAGGGGCGACCGGTGCGCTCCTCCGGCACAGCGGCCCGGCCATCGGTCGCCGCGGCCCCTGACGGGCGGGTTCTGCATACCTGGATCGAGTGGGAGAAGGGTGCGGGCGACCGTGTTCTCGCGCTCTTGTCCACAGGCCCGGACTTCACCGGGGAGCCCGAGGTCCTCTCCGCTGACGCCGCGGACTGCTTCCGCCCCACCGCGTTCTTCGACGCGGAAGGGCGGGCCTGGGTCTGCTACGCCCGTGCTGACGACACCGAGGTCCGCGTGTGGTGCCGCCGCCGCGACACGGATGGTTGGGGCCCCGAGGAACTGGTGAGCACCACGACGCACCCCTCGTTCAACCAGGAGGTGACCGCGCACGCCGACGGCTCCGTCGAGGTGTGCTGGCAGGCACCGCTGGACAGAAGGTTCGGGATCTACGCCAGGCGGTGGCGTGCGGGCGCGTGGGAGCGAACGCGTCTGGTCAGCGCGGGCGCGGACGGCAACGTGTGGGACCCGTCCGTAGCCGCGGTTCCAGGTGGCGGAACGGTCTACGCCTGGTGCGAGTACAGCGCGGGCTCGTACCGCATCATGGTGCGGACCGCTGAGGCCGACGGCACGCTGTCGACCTCGCGCCCGCTCAGCAGCGGTACCGATTACGCGCTGCACCCCAGCCTCGCGGTGACCGCCGACGGTGCCATCTGGTGTGCCTTCGACCTCATCTCGGTCACTGGCCACGGCGGTTCGGGTCCAACGCGGCTGCGTCCCACAGCACAGCTCACGCAGGCGTCGGAGCAGGCCCGGGGCGGCGAGTTCTGGCCCCCGGACCTGATGCCGGAGATCACCGCATCGATCCAGGTCGTGCGGGTGGACGCGGACGGGCTGCGGGTGCCCAGCGGTGTGCTCGCCGCGGATCTGGATGTCGTGCCGAGCGGCCTGCCTCGACTGGTGGCGGGCCCCGACGGGGGACTCACCATCGCTTACCGGGTGCACCGCAGGCTCCCGCTCGCGACCTACTACTGGGAGGTCGCCGTCCAGAGTCTCGGGCCCGACGGTTGGTCGGCCCCCACGACTTTCGCCATGAGCGACGGCACCCTGGAAGAGCCCAGCGTCGCCCCGTTCGCCGGTGGAGCGCTGGTCGCCTGGCAGACCGACGGCCGACTCGAACGGGCGCTCACCTGGACCGAGGGCTTCGGCGGGCGGGAGTGCCCCTACCTGCTCGAACATCACGGTGATGTGGTGTGGCACGGCATGCACGGCACGGGATCGATCGTGTCGGCCGTGGTGACCAGGACCGGGCGAGCGACGGTGGCGGAGGCGGTGGTCACCGTGCACAGTTCCGAACGGCGCGAGGTTCGCTCGTGGGCGGGCACCCAGAGCGAGCGCTACACCACTGTCGTCAAGGACGAGGAATACACCCTCTATTGGGGAGATCTGCACAGGCACTCCCTCATCAGCCGGTGCACCGCGGGCGACGAGCCGTCCCTGGAGGACTTCTACCGCTACTCCTGGGACGTCTGCGAGTACGATTTCTGGGCGATCACCGACCACGCGGAGAACAGCACCGACTACCAGTGGTGGTCGATCCAGAAGATGGCCGACCTGTTTCGGGTCGACGGCCGCTTCGTGCCGTTCTACGGATTCGAGTGGACGGGGCTCACCGGTCACCAGAACGTCATCTACGGCGACGTCGAACGCGGTGCCCCGATCTTCTCCGCTTACGCCGAAGGCACGGATACTCCCGCCGGGCTCTGGGAGAACATGGACCGCTATGACCTGCCCGCGATCTCGATCCCGCACCACCCCGGATCGGCGATGGTCCCCTACGACTGGGACTACTACGACCCGAAGTACCAGCGGCTTGTCGAGGTGTTCCAGGCGTGCCGGGGCAACTACGAGGACGACGGCTGCTTTCGGCAGTACTCCGACGGAACCCTGCCTGGCACGTTCGTCCTGGACGGGCTCCGACGCGACCACCGCTTCGGGCTCATCGCGTCGTCCGACCACGGCTACGGCGCCGCCTATGTGGGCGCGTACGCGCAGGGGTTGGATCGCTCGTCGGTGTTCGACGCCCTCTACGAGCGGCGGGTGTTCGGTGCCACCCAACGCGACATCGTCGTCGACTTCCGAATGGGCGATGTCTTCATGGGAGACCAGACAGTCCTTTCCGGCCCGGTCGACATCGAGGTCTACGCCCGCGGTTACGGCGAACTCTCCCGCATCGACGTGGTCCGCAACGGCACTGTCGTGCACCGCGTATCACCGGACCTCGACCTGAAGCCCGGCTGGATCGCCGCGCCGGTACGGGTCGAGTGGGGACTGGGTTCGGAGACGACGGACTGGAGCGGGGCTCTGTCCATCGACGGTGGCGAGGTGGTGCAGACGCCTTACTGGAGCCCGGAGATCACCGAGGCCGCCTCGCACCGCGTGGCCTGGACGGCGAGTACCAAGACCTTCGGTGAGCCTTACGGGTCCCAGCGGGGCGGTGTCGAACTTACCCTGGTCGGCCCTCCCGACGCCGTGGTCACGGTGACGACGCGCAACGGTGAATTGTCAACGGTCCTGGGCGCGATCGAGGGCGGCATCGTCGAAGGAACCGTCACCGGGACAGGCAGGCTGCGGATACAACCCGCGGTGGGCGGACTCATGCCGCTGGGCTGTGCCGAGCGGCGTGTGCACTACCGCGACACCAGCGGGGAGCCAGGCTGGTATTACGTCCGCGTGTACCAGACCGACGGGGAGATGGCGTGGTCCTCGCCGATCTGGGTGGACATGCCATGACGAGGCGACGAACACCCACCGCGCGGGAATGGAAACCAATCATGGCACGGAGACGGGCCGTATTCATCGCCCTCGCCGCCGCAGTGCTGGTAGGCGGCTGCAGCAGTGGGGACACGACCGAGTTCGGCACATCGACCGAGGGGGAGCACGTCGCCCGGTTCGTCCAGCAGCCCTGGGCGGATCTGGTCGTGGAGACCGAGATCGCCAGACAGGTGCTCGACAAGCTCGGGTACCGCACGAGCACCCAGGAGGTGTCCGTTCCGCTGGCCGCGCAGGCACTCGCCTCCGGCCAGGCCGACGTCTATCTGGGGAACTGGTGGCCGAGCCAGCAAGAAGTCTTCAACGGCTACTTGTCCGAAGGGAAGGTTGAGGTCGCGGGCAAGGTACTCGAAGGCACGGAGTACTCCCCCGCCGTTCCCGGGTACGTCGAGGAGAGCCTCGGCATCACGTCGTTCACCGACCTCGACACGCACGCCGACGCGCTCGGCCGCAAGATCTACGGAATCGAACCGGGGGCACCCGCCAACGACACGATCCAGCGGGCGATCGCGAACGACGCCTATGGACTGGGCGACTGGGAACTGGTTCCGAGCAGCACCGAGGCGATGCTCGCCGAGGTGTCACGGCGGGCGGCGAAGCGGGAACCGATCGTGTTCCTGGGCTGGAGCCCGCACTGGATGACCGCGGAGTGGGATCTGCGTTTCCTGGCAGACCCGCAAAAAGTGTGGCCGGGCGCGGGTGAGGTCCGATCGCTCACCCGTTCGAAACTCGCCGAGGCCGACCCGAACCTGGCGCGGTTCGTCTCGCAGATCACAGTGGACCCGACCACCGCGTCCGACTTCATCCGGGGCGTCGACAAGGACGGCAAGGCCGCCGAGGTTGTCGCGAAGGAGTGGATGGCGGCGCATCCCGACCAGCTCAGGGTCTGGCTGGACGGGGTGCGGTCGGTCAAAGGCGAACCCGCCGCCGACGTGGTCCTCGACAAGGCAGGCGGATGAGCGGCATGGCGAGCGCGGGCGGGCACGCCATGATCGAGGCGAGGGGCCTGAGCAAGGCCTACGGGCTGTCCCGGCGCGTCGCCACACCGCTGCTGAGCGACGCCGATGCCGGTGGGGCGGTCCGGGACGCCGGCGGTTTCCTCGGCGCGGACAGCGTGGACCTCACTGTCGAACGCGGGCAGCTTTTCGTCATCATGGGCTTGTCCGGTTCGGGCAAGTCGACAGTCCTGCGGATGATCAACCGCCTGGTCGAACCGACGGCGGGATCGCTGTCGGTAGACGGCGAGGACGTCCTCGGCATGAGCGACGAGAGGTTGCGCGGCCTGCGCAACCGGAAGATAAGCATGGTCTTTCAACACTTCGCGCTCTTTCCGCACCGCACTGTCCGGGAGAACGCCGCCTACGGGCTCCAGGTCCGAGGACTGCCCGTCAAGGACCGCCTGGACCGCGCCGAGCGCGCGCTGCACCGGGTCGGGCTCGGTGAGCGGGGGGATGCCTATCCGCATGAGCTTTCCGGTGGCATGAAACAGCGCGTCGGCCTGGCGCGCGCGCTGGCCACCGACGCCGACATCCTGTTGATGGACGAGCCGTTCAGCGCGCTCGACCCGCTCATCAAGCGGGACATGCAGGAACTGCTGCTCAAACTCCAGGCCGAAGACCAGCGGACGATCGTCTTCGTGACCCACGATCTCAACGAGGCCATGCGCATCGGCCACCGCATCATGGTGATGAAGGACGGCAGGGTGGTGCAGAGCGGGACTGGCGAGGAGATCCTCGCCGCGCCCGCGACCGACTACGTCAGCGACTTCGTGGCCGACGTGGACCGGTCGCGGGTGCTCACCGCGGGTAGTCTGCTGCGGCCCGCCTTGCTCACGGCCCGTGAGGACGACCGACCAGGGGACGTTCTCGCCCGTCTGGAGAACGCGGAGATGAACGGGCTCTTCGTCATCGACGACGAGGGCAGGCTCCTGGGCGTCGCCCGAGACGACCTGCTGGCCGACGCGCGCCGCGGCGGGAAGTCCGACATCACCGGGTGTCTGGTGGACGATTACGAGACGGTGTCGGCCGACACGGCCATCGTCGAGTTCTGCCACCTCGCCGGAAAGCACATCGTCCCGGTGGCGGTGGTGGACGCGCGCGGCCGCCTGCTCGGTGTGGTGCCGCGTGCCGCGATCCTCTCATCCATGGCCGGTCCGAGAAGGTGACACATGATTGATCTTCCCATCGGCCGGTGGGTCGAGGTCGCCGTCGACTTCCTGCGGGAGAACTTCGCGGCCGTCTTCGACGGCGTGGCGGGTGTGACGCTGGCACTGATCCGCGGCATCTATCTCGTTCTCGCCCTGCCGCACCCCGTGGTGGTCATCGCGGTCCTCGCGGGTCTGGCCGCGCTGGCCTCTCGCCGCGTGCTCACACCTCTCATCACGGCGTTCGGGTTCCTGCTGATCCTGGCGATGGATTTGTGGCAGGAGACGCTGGAATCCCTCACGGTGGTCTTGTTGGCGTCCGTCATCGCGATCGGCATCGGCGTTCCCATCGGCATCGCGGCCGCCCGGTCCGATCGGGTCAAGATGCTGGTCCGACCGGTACTGGACTTCATGCAGACCCTGCCGGTGTTCGTGTACCTGCTACCCGCGGTCTTCTTCTTCGGCATCGGTGTCGTTCCCGGCGTCGTGGCGACGACCGTCTTCGCCATTCCTCCGGCCGTGCGGCTGACCGAACTGGGGATCAGACAGGTCGACCGCGAGGTCGTCGAGGCCGCGGTCGCCTTCGGGTCACGGCCCCGCCAGGTGCTGCGCGAGGTGCAGCTTCCCCTGGCGATGCCGTCGATCATGGCCGGGGTGAACCAGGTGATCATGCTCGCACTCTCGATGGTGGTCATCGCGGGCATGGTCGGCGGCGGCGGCCTCGGGGCCGTGGTCGTGCAGGCGGTCACCCAGTTGGACATCGGCAAGGGATTCGAGGGCGGGCTGGCCGTGGTGATCCTGGCCATCTACCTCGATCGGGTC
>JALZNB010000364.1 GCA_030857905.1 Actinomycetota bacterium | reverse complement strand
CCCCCCCCCCTCCACTCTGTACAGGCCGGCTCCGGAACTCTGATTCGGCTGTCCCGCAACGAAACCAGACTGCTCGTGCCCAGTCTCGGCGGCGGGCCGACGGTCAGGTCTGGTCGCGCCGGGTGGTGACGCGAATCGAGAGTACGGCGAAAACCGCGATGTAGGCGCCGAGAACGAGACAGGCGACCAGGGGGGCTCGCGGTGACGACCACACCGGGGGTGCCGCCGTTGTCCTGGGTGGTGGCGCCGAGGGCCGCGGCGAGAGAGCCCGCGCTGGGGCCGAGGAGAACCTTCTGCACCGGGCCGACCTCAAGGAGGAACGACAGACCGTTGACGGTGTTCTCCAGCGCCAGAATCCAGACCAGGCCGACACCGAGGGCGGTACCGATGCCGCGAAAGGCGATGGCGAGGACGACGGCCATGGCCGCGATCTTCGACAGTACGACCGCCGCGCGGCCGGGCCCCTGATTGAACAGCGTTCAAAACGCCTACTCGAGTGATTCCGCTGGACGAGCCTGTGACCGCACCTCTCGCCCGGCCGTCGTGACCGCGACGTCATACCATCGCCAGATGAGTCGGTATGGGTTGAGTGATACGACGGTGGACGCTCCGCTCGTCCGCGCGGCACGGTCGTGAAGGTCCTGGTCGCGGGCTCGTCCGGGTTCGTCGGGCGTCGGCTGTGTCCGGCGCTTGAGGCGGCGGGGCACACGGTTCGCGCGATGACCCGTCACCCTGAGAAGTACGACGGCGCGGGCACCGCTGTGCGCGGTGACGTGCGGGACGCCGACTCGTTGGACGCGGCTCTCGCGGGGTGTGACGCCGCTTATTACCTGGTGCATTCCCTGGGTGATGCCGACTTCGAGAAGCGCGACAGCCAGGCGGCGCGCACGTTCGCCAAGGCCGCGGCCGACGCGGGGGTGGGCCGGATCATCTATCTCGGCGGTCTGGGCAACGACGATGACGACCTGTCCGCGCACCTGCGCAGCCGCCGCGAGGTCGAGAAGCTGTTGGGGGAGGCCGGGGTGCCGGTCACCACACTGCGCGCGGGGATCATCGTCGGCCATGGCGGGATCTCCTGGGAGATGACCCGTCAACTGGTCGAGCACCTTCCGGCGATGATCACTCCGCGCTGGGTGCGGACGCTGACCCAGCCGATCGCCATCGCCGATGTGGTGCGCTATCTGGTGGGGGTGCTGGACAAGCCCGAGGCGGCGGGTCGCTCGTTCGACATCGGCGGGCCCGACGTTCTGGCCTATGTGGACATGTTGCGGCGGGTGGCCGCGATCGAGGGCCGGAAGATGGTGGTGATCCCGGTGCCGCTGTTGTCTCCTCGCCTGTCATCGCGGTGGCTCTCGCTGGTCACCACTGTGGATGTGCAGACCGGTCGTTCGCTCATCGACTCGATGAGCAACGAGGTGATCGTGCGCGACTCCAGCATCCGGGAGTTGGTGGAATTCGAGCCGATGGGTTACGACGACGCGGTGTTGGCCGCCCTCGGCGAGCGAGCCCGAGCGGGCCGCGGCGAGTGAGGAAGCCCGACCGCTTTCCGCAGTCGCGGGCCGAGGCGCGCAGACGGCGTGTCGTCGCCACCGGGGTATCGATCGCGGGTGCGGGCCTCCTGGGCACATCGTTGTCCTCGAAGCCGGGGTCGCCGCAGTTCTACGCCTGGACGCTGGGGACAGCGGCGACGTGGGTCGTGGGCGGGCTCGCTTCCGGGCCGTTGCACCTGGGCTGGACCAACCACCACGTTCCGCGGCGACCGGTGATCACGCCGGTGCTCATGGGCGTGGGCGCGTTCGCGGTGTTCTATGGGTGCGCGCTCGCCTCGCGTCGAATTCCGGTGCTGAACCGGGCGATCGCGCGGGTGTTGCGCTACGCCCACCGGGGCGACGATCCCTCGGTGTTGGTCACGACTCTGGTCACCGGCGCCGCCGAGGAGGTCTTCTTCCGCGGCGCCGTGTACGCCGCGGCGGGCACCGGGCACCCGGTCGCGGTGTCGACGGCGGTGTACGCGCTGGTCACCTCCGCGACCCGCAATCCGGCGCTGGTGCTGGCCTCGACCGCGATGGGAACGTTGTTCGGCCTGCAACGCCGGGCAACCGGTGGCATTCAGATGCCCCTGCTCACCCATTTGACCTGGTCCGCGCTGATGCTGCGCTTCCTGCCGCCGTTGTTCAGCGATGACCAAGCGGGTGCGCCGAACGGCGAAATTCCCCAGGGGCAACACCCCCGATCGAACTCCGACACCGGAGGCTGACGAGCCCGCGGATCGCATTCCCGCCGGATGTCTCCGAAATCGGCGTCTCGACCGTGCGCGACCACGTAACCTCGATCTTTCCCAATCCGTGGCAGGCGATCGCCGCCGTGGCCGCGCCCCGCGTACGACCAATCGCCGACGTGCCGTATCGCGGAGCGCCGCGAGACCGATGTGTGCTGTGTGTGGTCGACAGCGGCGGCGAATAGCTTTACCCGTTTCGGCAGAAGCCACCTCACACGGCACCAGTGGTCCGCCGTTGTCACCACTCGACACCCAGCCAGGGAAATGGAGATCGGACATGCGTTGGACGAATCGACTCAGGGTGGTGGTCGCCTCGCTGGTGCTCGCCGCGACGGTCCACGGACCGGGTGCGGCGAGCGCGCAGGCGACACCGCGCGAGTTCGGATCGACCGTCACACTCGTCACCGGGGACAGATTGCGGTTGTTACCGGGGCCCGGCGGTGAACTGGCCGTCGAGGTGCGGCCCGTGCCCGGCCGTGAGCACATCGGGTTCTTCCGGGACGGCGACCGCGTCGTGCCCTCGGACGCCCAGCCGCTGCTCGACGCCGGTCGCCTCGATCCCCGGTTGTTCGACCTCGATCAGTTGCCCAGGGACGCCCAGGCACCGGTGATCGTCACCAACGCGGGCGCGGCCGGGATGCCCGCGACGGAGGTTCGTCCGCTGCGGAGCGTCGACGGCGCGGCGTTGAAGCCCGCCGCCGGGTTCTGGAACTGGTTCACCGCGTCCAAGGCGTCCCTGTGGCTCGACGGGATCTCGAAGCCGACCCTGGACGTGAGCGTGCCGCAGATCGGCGCACCGACCGCGTGGTCGGCCGGGTACACCGGCGCGGGCGTCACCGTCGGCGTGCTCGACACCGGGATCGACGCCGAACACCCGGATCTGCGCGGCAAAGTCGTCGAGCGGTCCGACTTCACCGGCACCGGCGCCGCGGACCAGGTCGGGCACGGCACCCACGTCGCGGGGATCATCGCGGGCACCGGTGCCGCCTCCGAGGCCCGGTATCGGGGCGTCGCGCCAGAGGCGAAGTTGATCGACGCGAAGGTGTGCACCACCTTCGGCTGCCCGGACTCCGCGGTGATCGCGGGCATGGAGTGGATCGCGCCACGGGCCAAGGTCGTGAACATGAGCCTGGGCGGGGCCTACAGCGACGGCACCGACCCGGTTTCGCGTGCGCTCAACGATCTCAGTGCCCGGCACGGCACGTTGTTCGTCGTCTCGGCGGGCAACGACCGCGCGCTCGACACTCCCGACCCGCTCGCCTCGGTCACCGCGCCCGCGGCGGCCGACTCCGCGCTGGCGGTGGGCAGCGTGACCAAGCAGGACACCACGAGCCCGTTCTCGCCGCGGCTACCGCGATTG
>JALZNB010000346.1 GCA_030857905.1 Actinomycetota bacterium | reverse complement strand
CGGGGGATGTGGCGGTGAGGGTCCGGAGCTGACTTCCGGGAACGAGCCCGGGGAGAACTACTTGGTGGCGATCTTCTGACCCACGAGGATCAGGTTCGGGTCGCCGATGAAGTCCTTGTTCTTCTCGTGCAGGTTCTTCCAGCCGCCCGCGACGCCGGAGCGCTCGGCGATCGTGGAGAGGGTGTCGCCCGAGACGACGGTGTAGTCGCCGTTCGGGTTGGACTTGCTCAGCGCGACGGTGACCGTGGTGGGCGCGGGGGCCTTCTTGGCCACCGGCTTCTGGGTCACCTGCTTCTGGGTCACGACCTTCTTCGGGGTCGCGGTCGACTTCTTGGCGGTCGACTGCTGCTTCGGGGCCGCCGTCGTCTTCTTCGCCTTGGCGGGGGTGCCGGAACCGGCCTTCTTACCGCACTGCGGCCACGCGCCGATGCCCTGGGTCTGCAGCACGTTCTCCGCGACGCGGATCTGCTCCTCACGGGAAGCGTTGTGCGCGCTGCCGGTGCCGCCGTTGGCGGTCCAGGTGCTCGGCTTGAACTGGAGCCCGCCGTAGTAGCCGTTGCCGGTGTTGATGCTCCAGTTGCCGCCGCTCTCGCAGGCGGCGATGGCGTCCCAGTTGACGCCCGGTGCTGCGGAAGCTGGCGCTGCGGCGACTGCCATGGGGGCACCGACTGCGACGCCCGCGATGACGACGCGGGTGATGGTGCGAGTGGTGGCGGATTGCCTGCGGTGCTTGCCTCGGTAAGCCATTGTGGTTGCTCTCCTTCCGCGCCTGCGAGCATCTACGGGTCGGGGTCCGGTCAAGCTGGACCCTGTCGGGATTCCACCCGGCCACCACGCCGCGCGGCGACTGCCGCTCGGTGTGGTCCCTCGCCCCTGTCCGGAAGTGCTTTCGCTCGGGGTTGGTTCCCGGGAGCCCGCCGGACAGGGCGTGGCGCTACGAACTCCCGGGTCGTACGTGGCTGGTTCGGGGCCAGCCGAAAGCGACGGTACGTAACCGGAGGGGGTTTCGGAAATTATCCAAGTTGTGAGCGTCATCACGGTAACGCCGAGCAACCAATGCCGATTGGGCATGAAAACGCAGGTAGTCGCCGCGCGCCTGCCCGTTATTTGGCTGTGTCCTACCCGAGATAAATTACGCTAGGTGAGGTCTGCCTCACGTCGATTCCACATCGTTGGGCCGTTGGTGCTCAGCCACCCGCGAAGGGTGGAAGGACATCCAGGTCGGAACCGCCACTCAACGGAATCGATCGGTCGCGCACGGCGACCCCATCCACCAGGAAGCTCGACGCCCGCAACACCCGGGAGAGCTCCCCGCCATGCCGCTCCGCGATCACCGTCAGCGCGTCGTGCACAGTCGCGCCCGCGGGCAGCGCCACCTTCTCCTCGGGTACCCCGGCGGCGGCCCGCGCACCCGCGAAATATCGAACCACGATGGTCGTCTCGGCCACCCTCAGCCCCCGATCGCGCTCATCGGCCGCAGCGGCTGCGCGAACCCGGCCTCGTTGATCTGGTGACCCGCGAGCTTGGCCCACATCGTCGAGCGCCAGATCCCGGCGATCTCGTCGTCACTGGCACCCGCTCGCAGCGGCCCGCGCAAGTCGGTCTCGGTCTGGCTGAACAGGCAGGACCGCAGTGAGCCGTCGGCGGTGAGGCGGGTGCGGTCGCAGTCGCCGCAGAACGGGCGGGTCACCGAACCGATCACGCCGACCTCGGCCGGACCGCCGTCGACCAGCCAGCGCTCGGCGGGCGCGGCACCGCGCGGCACCGGGCTCGGCGTCAACTCGAACGCGCTCCGCAGCACATCGAGGATCTGGTCGGCGGTCACCATCTCCGCCCGGCTCCACCCGTGCTGTGGGTCCAGCGGCATCTGCTCGATGAACCGCAGCTGATACTCGTGCTCGACGCAGTACCGCAGCAGCGGGATCGCCTCGTGATCGTTGATTCCGCGCAGCAGCACGGAGTTGACCTTCACCGGGGTCAGCCCGGCGGCCTTCGCCGCGGCGAGCCCGTCGAGCACATCGGACAGGCGGTCGCGGCGGGTCAGCTCGGTGAACCTGTCCCGGTCGAGGGTGTCGAGGGAGATGTTGATCCGGTCGAGCCCGGCCTCGGCGAGTGCGCCCGCGGTGCGGTCGAGGCCGATCCCGTTGGTGGTCATGGATATCCGGGGCCGCGGCGTCAGCGCCGCCGTCGCCGCGATCACGTCGGCGATCCCCTTGCGCAGCGTCGGTTCACCGCCGGTGAAGCGGACGTTGGTGACCCCGAGGTCCTCGACCGCGATGCGGATCAACCTGCCCAGCTCGACGTCGTCGAGCATGTCGGTCTTGGCCATCCAGTCGAGACCTTCGGCGGGCATGCAGTAAGTGCAGCGCAGGTTGCACTTGTCGGTCAGCGACACCCGCAGGTCGGTGGCGATGCGGCCGAACTGGTCGAGCAGCCCGGGGGTGTCCGGTCGTGGCGCGGAGCCCGCGGCGCTCGATGTGTCGGTGGTGCGCTGCACCTTGGGTAACCCCAGATCAACAGCTGTCACCCCACCAAGGGTAGTCCTTGTCCTGGGGTAGTTCACCGATCCGTGTGGCGAACCCCGGCAAAGAGCGGGCCGGACCGGCGCCACCTGGGTAGCCTGCCGACCATGAGCGGCCGCTGGACCTACCTGATGGACATGGACGGCGTACTCGTACACGAGGAGCACCTCGTCCCGGGCGCCGACGAGCTGATCGCGGAGCTGACCGCGACCGGGACGCCGTTCCTCGTGCTCACCAACAACTCCATCTACACCCCGCGTGACCTGCGCGCACGCCTGTTGCGCAGCGGGCTCGACGTGCCGGAGTCGTCCATCTGGACCTCCGCGCTGGCCACCGCTCGCTTCCTCGACAGCCAGCGCCCCGGCGGCTCGGCGTTCGTCATCGGCGAGGCGGGGCTGACCACCGCCCTGCACGAGATCGGTTACGTCCTCACCGACCGCGACCCGGACTACGTCGTCCTCGGTGAGACCCGCACCTACAGCTTCACCGCGATCACCAGGGCCATTCGACTGGTGGAGGAAGGGGCGAGGTTCATCGCGACCAACCCGGACGCCACCGGCCCCAGCCGGGAGGGCTCGCTGCCCGCGACCGGCTCGGTCGCCGCGCTCATCGAACGGGCCACCGGCCGCGCGCCGTACTTCGTCGGCAAGCCGAACCCGCTGATGATGCGGTCGGGCCTGCGCTCGCTCGGCGCGCACTCGGAGACCACGCTGATGATCGGCGACCGGATGGACACCGACGTGCGCAGCGGCCTTGAGGCAGGCCTGCACACGATCTTGGTCCTCACCGGAATATCCACTCGCGACACCGCGGAACTGTTCCCCTACCGGCCGACGCGGGTGATCTCCTCGGTGGCCGAACTCGTCGGCCATACGGCCGATCCGTTCCCCGACGACATGCCGTGACCGTGTTCGGCCGAGCACTCCAGGTCACCTGTGGTGTGCACGTGAGCCGATCACTGCGCATCGCGGGTTTCGCTCCCCTATCGTCGGACATGTGCGGCGAGAACGCCCTTCGGGGACCGAGGTGACGGCACCGTCGACCTATGTCGTCGGGGACGTGCACGGCCATCGCGCGGAGCTCGTCGCCGCACTGCACGCGGCCGGGTTGGTCACCGAGGGCGGTGCGTGGGCGGGCGCGGGCGATCATCTGTGGTTCCTCGGCGATTTCGTCGACCGCGGCCCGGACGGCATCGGCGTGATCGATCTGGTGATGCGCCTGGCGGCCGAGGCTGCCGACGCGGGCGGCAAGGTCGAGGCGCTGCTCGGCAACCACGAGATCCTGTTGCTCGGCATGCACAAGTTCGGCGACACCGAGGTGCCGTCGGATTTCGGCCCGCGCAGCTTCGCCAGGAGCTGGGAGATGAACGGTGGCCTCACCAGCGACCAGGAGGGGCTCACCGACGAGCACCTGAGGTGGTTGACCGGTCGCCCGGTGGTCACGCTTGTCGGCGAACACCTGCTGGTGCACTCCGACACATTGGAATACTTGGGCTGGGGCGAGACGATCGGCGAGATCAACACCGCCGTCCACGAGATCCTGGAGTCAGACGACCTGGTCGAGTGGTGGGACGTGTGGCGGCGGATGACCACCCGCTACGCCTTCCGCGGCCAACACGGTGAGCAGGTCGCCGACGAGCTGCTCACCGTCCTGGGCGGGACGCAGGTCGTGCACGGGCACAGTGTCATCGCCGATCAGCTCGGCGTCCTGCCGATCCATGTCGACGGGCCGCACCGGTACGCGGGCGGCAAGGCGCTCGGCATCGACGCGGGCGTGTTCGTCGGCGGGCCCTGCCTGGTCGTCGAACTACCGTGGGGCGAGTCCGTCGACATCGACGATGCGTGAGCCCAGCGGCACCAGCGACACCGGGATCATCTTGAAGTTGGCGATCCCCATCGGGATTCCGATGATCGTGAAGCACAGCAGGAACCCGGTCACGATGTGGCCGACCGCGAGCCACCATCCGGCGAAGACGATCCAGACGACGTTGCCGACCAGCGACGCGGCCCCCGCGTCCCGTCGGGTCTCGATGGTCCGCCCGAACGGCCAGAGCGCATAGTTGGCGATGCGGAACGACGCCAGCCCGAACGGGATCGTGATGATCAGGACGCAGCAGATGATCCCGGCGACCAGATAGCCGATGGCCATCCAGAAGCCGCAGAGGACGAGCCAGATGACGTTCAGCAGCAGGCGCACAGTACATATTGTGCTGACACCTGTGGCGCGGTGTGGATGTGGGTGAAGATGGTGATCGGCGACACGGCGAACCGAGGAGACCGGCGATGGTGGCACCCGCGCTTCCCAGCTACAGCTCAGGCACTTCGGACGTGGCGCTGCTCGGCGACACCATCGGCCACAACTTCGACCGCACCGTGTCCGCGCACGGCGACCGCGACGCCTTGGTCGAGCGCGCGTCGGGTAGGCGCTGGACCTACCGGGAACTCTCGGCTGAGGTCGACGCGGTGGCGCACGGCCTGCTCGCACTCGGCGTCGGCAAGGGCGACCGGGTCGGCATCTGGGCGCCGAACTGCGCCGAGTGGACATTCATCCAGTACGCGACGGCGAAGATCGGCGCCATCCTGGTCAACATCAATCCGGCCTACCGCACCCACGAGCTGCGCTATGTGCTGAACCAGGCCGGTGTTCGGACGCTGATCGCCGCGCCGTCGTTCAAGACCTCGGACTACGCCGCCATGATCGCCGAAGTGCGGCCGGAGTGCGCTGCGCTGATCGATGTCGTGTTGATTGGCACCGAATCCTGGGAATCGCTGGTCGCCGCGCCTGCCGCTGATCTCGTGTCACTCGGTCGGACGCTGTCGGCGGACGATCCGATCAATATCCAGTACACGTCGGGAACGACAGGATTTCCCAAAGGGGCGACCCTCTCACACCACAACATCCTGAACAACGGTTACTTCGTCGGCGCGCTGTGTGGCTATACCTCGGAAGATCGTATCTGTATTCCAGTACCGTTCTATCATTGCTTCGGCATGGTGATGGGCAATCTCGCCGCGACCTCGCATGGCGCGTGCGTGGTGATCCCCGGCCCGTCCTTCGACCCCGCGGCGACTCTGGCGGCCACGGCGGAGGAGAAATGCACATCGCTGTACGGCGTCCCGACGATGTTCATCGCCGTGCTCGCCGAATCCAACGTCGACGCCCTTGACCTGAGCGCACTGCGAACCGGGATCATGGCCGGGTCGCCGTGTCCGGTCGAGGTGATGAAGCAGGTCATCGACCGGCTGGGCATGACCGAAGTGACCATTTGCTACGGCATGACCGAGACCTCGCCGGTGTCCACCCAGACGCGCGCGGACGATTCGGTGGACCTGCGCGTGTCGACCGTGGGGCGGGTGCATCCGCACCTGGAGGTGAAGGTCGTCGACCCGGAGACGGGCCTGACCGTGCCACGGGGTGTGCAGGGAGAATTCTGCACGCGCGGCTATTCGGTCATGTTGGGGTATTGGGAGCAGGCGGAGAAGACAGCGGAAGTCATCGACGCGGCCCGGTGGATGCACACCGGCGACATGGCGGTCATGGACGATGACGGATACCTGAGCATCACCGGGCGGATCAAGGACATGGTGATCCGGGGCGGCGAGAACATCTATCCCAGGGAAATCGAGGAATTCCTCTACACGCACCCGGCGATTCTGGACGCGCAGGTGATCGGGGTACCGGACGAGCGCTACGGCGAAGAGTTGATGGCGTGGATCCGAATGAAGGACGGATCGGAACCACTAACGATCGAGGCGCTGCGCGAATTCTGCGCGGGGAAACTCGCGCACTACAAGATCCCGCGCTATGTGCACATCGTGGAAGACTTCCCGATGACGGTGACCGGCAAGGTTCGCAAAGTCGAGATGCGCGAACGAGCCGCCGAATTGCTCAACGGCTCGCGGGAATGATCCCTGTCGGGTAAAAGTGCGGCAGGCCGATTGTCATCCGCTATAGAGCAGATCAGCGCTGAAAAACCTCGGTGTGGACAGCCTCGGACGCCATCTCTGAAGCAAAGACCTGCTCGCAGGCTTCTTAGCCGACACGGGCGATTGTCGGGCGGGCGAGCGCCCGCCATGCTCAGTCACGTCCTGGACGAACTGGCGCGAGCCGTGTCGAGCTGCTGCCAGCGAACCAGCGAGGTCATCAGCGCGTACCGCGCGACCATCGTCGGCGTGGCCGAAGCTACAGAGGAAGGGCTCGGCAATGAATCTGGAAGTCGCGTCGTTGCATCTCGATCGGATTCCGGCGGGCGTTGATTTTGTCGAGGCCGTTCGCCAGCTCAACGAGGGCGGGATCTCGATCCCGTGGGCGTGGGTACTTTTGGCCGGTGAGCTGGACCCGCTCGTCGACGGGCCGACGCTCTCGGTGGGTGTTCACGGTCGATTTGGCGCGCTTGTATGGGCAGGCGAGGTTGATGACTTCGTTTCAGTCGACGGGTTGAACGCTGATTGGGCGACCTATCACCTTGGCGGCTTGCATGACACGCCGATCCCGCCCAAAGGGGAAGTTCCCATCGAGACCGTGTATCGGGCGCTAACCGAGTTCATCGAGACCCGAGACCGGCCGACGTGCGTCGAGTGGGAAGTCGCGGCGTCTGTGGAATCGATGTATCAACCCTGAGTCATGGGCGTACGCGGCCTCGTAAGACCGGTAAAGCGTTGGACGAAGTTCGTGATCTTGCGTGAGAGTGACCGGCTAACGCCGCCGCACGATCCCGATCAGGCCCAAGATCAAGCCCACCGGCAGCAACATCGATACGGCCCACAGCCACGATGCCTGTTGCCCCACCGCGGACAGCACGAAGATCGCCACCACCGCCAGCAATCCGACGGCGAACAGCACCAACGCCACAGGCAGCATCCGCACGGTCATGCGGACAGGGTATCCGCCGTTCGGACGAAGCTCCACGTGGTGACGAGCGGAACCGTGCCCGATTATTCCGGCAGGCCCTCACTCGTGCGGGCCTTGGTGGCCTAGGCTGGTGGGACGCGTCCAGGGCACGCCCCCGGGCGCGTTCGTCTTGCGCGGGGGCGGCAGGCGCGGACGAAGACGAGTCGACGAGGGAACGGTGAGGACAGTGCCGACCGGCAAGGTCAAGTGGTACGACGCGGAGAAGGGCTTCGGCTTCGTCACCCAAGACGGTGGCGAGGACGTCTATGTCCGCAACTCCGCACTGCCCGCTGGGGTTTCCGGCCTCAAAGCCGGACAGCGCATCGAGTTCGGGGTCGCCGACGGGAAGCGCGGGCCCCAGGCG
>JALZNB010000321.1 GCA_030857905.1 Actinomycetota bacterium | reverse complement strand
GGGCTACAGGGTGCGCTCCAGGCGCTCGGACACCAGGCCGATGAAGCGGGTGGGGTCCGGGAGTTCGCCGCCCTCGGCGAGAAGAGCGATGCCGTGCAGCAGCTCCGCGGCGCCCGCGAGGTCCGCGGTGCCGTCGGGGTCAGCGCTTCCCGCGTGCGCGGTCCGCAGCGCGGTGACGAGCGGGTGCGTCGGGTTGAGTTCCAGGACCCGCTTGATCCGCGGCATCTCCTGGCCCATCGCGCGGTACATCTTCTCCAGGTTCGGCGTCAGGTCGAAGGTGTCGCCGACGACGCACGCCGGGGACGTGGTGAGCCGGGTGGACAGGCGCACCTCCTTGACCGTCTCGGCCAGTTGCGTGGTCATCCACGCCAGCAGGCCCGCGAACTCCTCCTCGCGCGCCTTGTTGGTCTCCTTCTCGTCCTCGGTGTCGAGGTCGACCTCGCCCTTGGCGATCGACCGCAACTCCTTGCCGTCGAACTCGGGGACCGACCCGACCCACATCTCGTCGATGGGGTCGGTGAGCAGCAGGACCTCGAACCCCTTGGCCTGGAACGCCTCCAGGTGCGGGGACTTCTCCAGCGCCGCCCGCGAGTCGCCGGTCATGTAGTAGACGTGTTGCTGGCCGTCCTTCATCCGCTCCACGTAGCCCGCCAGCGTCGTCTCCCGCTCGGCGTCGTGGGTGGAGGGGAAGGAGGCGATGCCGAGGATCGCGTCGCGGTTGTCCACGTCGTCGAGCAGGCCCTCCTTGACCGCGCGACCGAACTCCCGCCAGAACGTCTCGTACGCCTCGGCCTTCTCGGTCATCATCGACTTGACCGTGGCGAGCACCTTCTTCACCAGGCGCCTGCGCATGAGCTGGATCTGCCGATCGCGCTGCAGGATCTCGCGCGAGACGTTGAGCGAGAGGTCCTGGGCGTCGACCACCCCCTTGACGAAGCGCAGGTACTCCGGCATCAGCTCTTCGCAGTCGTCCATGATGAACACGCGCTTGACGTAGAGCTGCACGCCGCGCTTGCGCTCGCGCATGAACAGGTCCATCGGCGCCCGTTCCGGGATGAACAGCAGCGCCTGGTACTCGAAGGTGCCCTCGGCGGCCATCCGGATCGTCTCCAGCGGGGCCGACCAGTCGTGGCTGACGTGCTTGTAGAACTCGGTGTACTCCTCGTCGGTCACCTCGCTCTGCGCGCGGGCCCACAACGCCTTGCGCGAGTTGATCGTCTCCGGCTCGGCGTCGTCCGCGCCCGCCATCCGAATCGGCCAGGTGAGGAAGTCCGAGTACCGCCGGACGATCTCGGTGATCTTCGCCCGCGAGGTGTAGTCGGGCAGTTGTTCCTCGTCGTCGGCGGGCTTGAGGTGCAGGGTCACCGACGTTCCTTGCGGCACATCGGTGAGGTGTTCGATGGTGTAGGTGCCCTCACCCGAGGACTCCCACCGCACACCGTCGGCGGTCCCGGCACGGCGGGTCACCAACGTCACCTTGTCGGCGACCATGAAACTGGCGTAGAAGCCGACGCCGAACTGGCCGATGAGGTCCTGGGAGCCCGCCGGGGTCTCGGCGCCCTGGGCACTCTTGAGCTTGCGCAGGAACTCCGCGGTGCCGGACTTGGCGATGGTGCCGATGAGCGCCACCACCTCGTCACCGGTCATGCCGATACCGTTGTCCCGCACGGTGAGGGTGCGCTGTTCGACATCGGCGGAGATGGCGACGTGCAGGTCGGTGGTGTCCGCTTCGAGGTCCTTGTCCCGAAACGCTTCCAGGCGCAGCTTGTCGAGCGCGTCGGAGGCGTTGGACACCAGCTCGCGCAGGAACGTGTCCTTGTTCGAGTAGATCGAGTGGATCATCAACTGGAGCAGTTGACGCGCCTCGGACTGGAATTCGCGCGTCTCGACGTTCGCGGTCACGTGCACCTCTCATCGGGGCTTCACCGTACCGGCACATGGTAGCGAAACCGCGTGACCACAAGACTTCGTCACAGGCGGGGGCGAGCGGGGTTCGATCGACGAGGCGCCTTCGGTGTCGGGCGACCACGCGGGACGTCGAGGTCACCTCGGCGTGAACGTGTGATGAGGGGCGGGAGCGGGTAGTAGGTCATCGCCTGTGGTGTGCGGGCCGGCGTGGTGAACAGGCAAGGAGCACGGCATGGCCTTATCGGACTCGTCTCGCGACCAAGGCGACTTGGCCTCGTCCGCCGAGAGCGGTCACCACGACCTCGTGGCCCAGCCGCACCGCGCGGATGACGAAGGGCCGGTCGCCGACGCCGAGGCGATCGCCGCGGAGATCAGCACACCACGGCGGCCGCTGGGCCGACTGGGCAAGCCACTCAACCACCGGTCCTCGTTCTTCGTGGGAATGCTCGGCGCGGCCGGTGTGGCCGCCACCTACCTGCTGGTGCAACTTGTCATCACCGCAGGGGACATGCTGGTGTTGCTCGGACTGGCGTTGTTCATCGCGATCGGGCTGGAACCCGCGGTGTCGTGGCTGGTCGGCAGAGGTCTGCCGCGATGGGCCTCGGTCACACTGGTGTTCGTGGGCGTCGTAGGTCTGGTGGGCGGCTTCCTGGCGGCGGCGATCCCCGTCATCGTCGAACAGGCCGGACAATTCGCCCGACAACTACCCGAGTACCTCCGGGCGGCCCAGGACGGCAACTCCACTCTCGGCCGCCTCGACGAACGCTTCGGCATCCGCGAGCAGGTGCAAAGCATGTTCGACGGTGGATCACAAGACTGGATGAGCGGCATCTGGGGAGCGGGCCAGGCGGTGCTGGGCGCACTCGGCGACTTCCTCGTCGTCGTGGTACTCATGGTCTACTTCCTGGCCGGACTTCCGCGTATCCGCAAGGGCATGTACCGGCTGGTGCCCCATTCCCGGCGACCACGGGTCATCCTGATCGGCGACGAGATCTTCGCCAAGGTCGGCGGCTACGTCCTGGGAAATCTGATCATCTCGCTGATCGCGGGCACCCTGACCTTCCTCTGGCTGACGATCTTCGGCGTGCCCTACGCGCTGCTGCTCGCCGTCACCGTCGCCCTGCTCGACCTGATCCCGGTGGTCGGCGCCGCCCTCGGCGCGATCGTCGTCACCCTGGTCGCCTTCACCGTGTCACCCGTGGCGGGGCTGGCCACCATCGGATTCTTCGTGGCCTATCAACTGCTGGAGGACTACCTGCTCGTCCCCAAGATCATCGGTCGCGCGGTCAAGGTCCCCGCCCTGCTCACCGTCGTCGCCGTACTCCTGGGCGGGACACTGCTGGGCGTGGTCGGCGCCTTGGTGGCCATCCCCATCGCCGCCGCGATCCTGCTCATCCTGCGCGAGGTCACCTTCCCCCGCCTCGACAAGAGCTGATCCCCCGGCAGGGGTGGTGACCTTCCTCAGGTCCATCGCCACGACGCGGCTCTCGGATCGGGTATCGATACGGGTAGTGATGCTGACCCCGGTCGCGTTGGCGGTCGGGGCGTCGGTGTACCAGCATTTGGTGGACAAGGCGGGAGAGGCAGTCGTCGAAGGCGGCGCGAAGTTGTTGCGCGCCACGTTTCGCAGGGACAGCGACGAGTCCGACGAGGTATGGCGGCTGGTCAAGGCCAGGGCGATCGAGTCGGGTCGATCCGAGGCCGAACAGCTCGCCTGGATGATCGGCGGGCTATGCGTTCTGCAGGCCGTTTCCATGCTGATCTACCGGCTGCAACCGGTATGGCGTATCGGCCGCCACCGACTTGTGCTTCCGCGGGACATGCCCGCTTCGTGGCAGAAGCTGCGCGGTGGCGAGCGAACGGTACAAACGGACCGACGGGACAGTCGGTAACGCTGCGGCCTCGCTCACCGCGACCACGAACGCCTACGCGCAGTGTGGGCAGTACACCGTGACCGCCGACCTCGGCATCCGCCTCGTCGTCACCGTCTCGGTCCGCGCGACCACACCGTGGTCGGCCGATGTCACGCTCGATGGCGGCTTCCGGGTCTTCCATGAACACATCGAGTCAGGCGGGCAAGAGGTCTTTGAAGGCGCGGCGGGCCGCGCGGATCACCGCTTGACGGCGAGTCGACATGGAGTTGGCGAGGGCGACGACACCGACACCCGCGTCCGGCGCGAATCCCACGAACGTGGTGAATCCCGCAGTGCCGCCTTCGTGCCAGAACAGTGGTATGCCACCGATTTCCCGACGGAACCAGGCCAGACACACCATCCCGCCGCGACCTGGCCGTTGGGGGACATGGGTGTCGCGGAGAGCGGCGGCCATCGCGGTCGACTCGGGACGCAGGTGGGCGTCGAGATAGCGCAGCATGTCGTTTCCGGTGGCTCGGACCGAACCCGCGCCCGCGAGGGCGTCGAAGCGCCACGGCGGTGTCGGACGGCCTCTGCGATGGCCCGTCGCCGAGCGCGCGACGATGTCGGGTGTCAACTCGGCTGCGGCACCGGACAGGCCGAGCGGGTTCAGAACACGCTCGGTGAGCAACCGTGGATACGGGGTTCCGGTGGCGTTGGCGAGTGCCTGGCCGAGCAGTCCGTAGCCGAGGCTGGAGTATCGGAACCGGCCCGCGGTTCCGGGCCGGAGTCTGGCGGTCGTGCGGTAGAGCTGGCCGACCGTGTAGTGGGCGTACGGATCGCGCCAACCTGTGCGGAGCATGGTCAGGTAGACGCGGTTCGGGGTGCGGGGCAGACCCGCGGTGTGCGTGGCCAGGTCGAGCAGCGTGATTCGCCGTCCCGCCTCGCCGCTCGGCGCGGCGTGGCCGGGGAGGTGGGCGATGACGGGGTCGTCGTAGTCGACTTCGCCGCGTGTGACCATGTCGGCCAACAGCAGACCGGTGAAGGTTTTCGACAGCGAGCCGACTTCGTGCGCCACATCGGGCCCCATGGGCTCGCCCGCGCGACGCGCGGTGTGTCCCAGGCAGGCCAGCGAGGACTCCTCACCGCGGATGCCACCGAGAATGACGCCGACCGTGTCCCTGTCGGCCACGAGCGGGGCCGCGTGCCGCTGGAGAACGTCACCGAGCGCCGCCGTGCCTGTCGTGTTCGCACTCACGCGCGGACCTGGTCGGCCGGACGCGCCGCGTCCAGTCCCCTGGCCGCGACGAGCGCGCCCGCGATGGCCGCGACCACGGTCGGGTGATAGTGCGTCTCGACCCTGTTGACGGCGTTCTTCGTGGGGCGGTTGATGCCGTTGGGAGTCATCCCGTCGTCGTCCTGCGCCTGCGCGAACCGCTCCCACGGCCCCGGTTCGACATCCATGCCCGCGATGTTGGTGCCCACGATGATCAGTTCGCCCAGCAGGTCCCAGAAGCCGGATTCGGCGTACACGTCCATCCAGACGGGCAGCCAGTCGCTCAGGTAATCCCGTAGGGGCACGGGAAGCGCGTCCGGCCGCTCGCCGTGCTCGGTGAGGTGGAAGACGGTGTGGGTGAGCGAATAGCCGTTGTAGGTGTCGAGCATCCACGGCTCCGGCATACCGCCCAGCCAGGTCAGCCCGACGAGATCGGTCAGCTCGGCCCACGGGGTGAGACCGATCCGGCGCAGGGCGGCGGAGACCGCGAGTTGCCGATTGGGTGTCAGGTCCAGCACCTCGTAGGACCGCAGCGTCGAGAGGTGGCCAGCCAGTTCGCACAGCGCGGGAGAGCGATATCCCGCCGCGTGCAGCATGGAGTACGTCTCGATGGCGTGGGTGGCGGACGGGTTGCGGACCTGCATGCGGTAGAGGACGTCACCTTCGCCGAACTCGTCCCAGACGTAGTCGAGCAGCTCACCGGCGATCTGGTTGGTGCGCGCGCCCGCTGCCGCCTCGCGGTGCACGATCCAGCCCGCCAGTGTCAACTCCCCCAAGGATTTGAACACTCCGATGTCGATGAGTTCCGCGGGCACACCGCGTGGCAGGGCGAACCGCTCTCGGTTCGCGTGGAGCCACTCCATCGCCCTGGAACTGACTCGTTCGGCCGAGGCCACGACCGCGAGATCCATCACCGGCTCTCCTCCATCAGCAACGTGGCGACCGTGATTTCGAGCAGGACACGGGATTGGCCGCGCGCGAGCAACGCCATGTGGTTCAGCGCGCGAGACAGGAAGGGGTCGGGGTGTTCGACGTGGTCGAGTGCCTGCCAGCGGGCCAGTCGCGCGGCGCTGAGAAAGTCGCGGCGCAGGATCGCCCGCGTCACCCCCCGTGCGAGGTCGAGGCGCCGCCGCGCCGCGGCCTCCCGCTGCGGGCCGTGAATCTCCGGCAGGGCGAGACTCGACAACCGTGCCATCTCCGCACACCACGGCAACCAGCCCAGACCGTCACCCCGGGCGTCGGCGGTGGCCCACTCGGGCACCGGGAACACGACCTCGGAATCCAACGACCGCAGCACCTGGGCCAACGCCCGGTCCCGCAACGACCACAACGACGGCGGGCCGTCGTCGTTTTCGGGCGCGGGAAAGGCCAGGACGGAGTCACGAACGAGTTCGACGTCATCGCGGACCGCACGGCGTCCGGCCAGAACGAACGGTGCCAGCGCGTCCACACCCAGGACCCGCAGCGCGGCCAATCGCGCCTCGGCACCGCCGTTCCGGCCGGATGAGCGACTTCGGAGGGTGAACTCCCTGTCGCCGTCAACGCCGTTCTTTCCGGTCTTCACGCGCAATGCGCGCAGGACCGATTCCGCGAGTTCGTCGACCTCCCTTTCGACTTCTGGACCACGCATCTGTCACCTTCGGGAGTAGTAGCGGAAACCGGTCCGACGCCGCTGGTGTGGCTGTGTTCAGAAAGACCACACCAGTTCGAGGTCCTGCTTGTAGCCGTACGCCTTGTCCTCGATCGGCCCCTGGTCGCCCTTGGTCGGCGAGAGCAACGCGGCCACCGCCAGGAGCAGCAGGGCCAGGTCGGTCAGTTCGTCGGGCAACGGCATGTCGCTGACAGGGGCCTCACCCGCCTCGATCACGTCGATGACGGCCAGGGCCGTCGCCTCCGTCGTGGTACTCGGCGTGGCGATGGGCACCAGTGCGATGTTGTCGGTAATCATCTTCTCGGACACCTCCGGTCCGAAGGGGAATTGCTTCTTGCGATTTCGAGCGTAACGGCCTCGCCCGCAATAGCGAGAACTGAATAGGGTGAACTCGACGATTACTCTCCGCGAAGAAGACAGGTGAACTGACCTTCGCATGCCGTGAGCGGAGCAGGTCGGGCGCCTTTTTCGGGCGACTCACCCGATTGATTCCGCGCATCGATCCCCGCACCGTCAACCGCGAGTTGTCGCCGGTTTTGTCAGGAGGGTGCTCACTTGGCGGAACGGATCAACGATCCTCGTCGGGCTCGACCGCATACCCCACGGGGGCGAATCGCCGCTGTCGCGTGGGAAGCAGGAGCCGGACATACCGGGGATCGAGTTGACGTTAAACGCGCACACCGGCATTGGTCGGCACGGACGCGCGTATCGGCCGAACATCGGCGGTCTCCGACGTTCGGCCGATACGGGAGTAGCACACTCTTGGTTCACACCGTGCGAAAGAAGCGGCACACTTTCACCAGGGCACACAACCAATCCGATGAGGCGAGGAAGCGTGCCCTCGCATTTGTTTCGGAATCAGTTGTCGATCGTCGTCGCGGCACCGTAGTTGCACATGGTCGGCGCCATGACATGTGCCGCGCTGCTCCAGCCCGCGCAGGAGTAGCTGGAGTGGCCGTACCAGTCGTGACCGAACTCGTGGGCGGCCAGAAGGGCATCGTCGCTCACGCCGCCCATGTACAGCGCGATGCGCTGACCCTGGCCCCAGTTGCAGCCGACGACCCTGGTGCCACCGCCACAGTCGGAAATGTAGGTGTTGCGGCACTCCACCGGAGTTCCACTGGCGGACTCGGTCATCCCGTTCCACGCGCGCGCGCCCTGCCGGATCGCCGCGGCGAACGGCTGACACGAACTGAGGATGCGGAAGGACCGCGCGTTGGGAACCGGCCAACCCGCGGCGGGCGCGGCGGTCAGCGCACTGTCCGGGGCGCCCGCGACGTCGATCACACTGGTCGCGTGGCTTTCGACGGCGAACGTGCTCTGTACGTTGGGGATGAGCAGTGCGGTGGCGACCAACGCGAGCAGAGCAGGTAGCAAGAACAGTTTCTTCACTGTGCTTGTCCTTTCCATTGCAGGGAACTTGCCGTGTGCAGGCACGCCAAGTTCAATCGAACGTACTGGATAAACACAGCACCGCTCAACCCGTCCTCAATGGATATAGCCGTCGAAATGATCGCCGCCGGACCGAAACGCGCGGAAACGCGACTCCGCGGCGAAATCACCACGGAAACTCTGTTTATTTAACAGATGCACCGATAGCGAGAATTCGACACGGGTTTCCGAAACCAGGTGGTCCAGACCTTTTCCGCCCTCGCCCGCGCCGAGTCGGGAGACGACAGCCGCGGATACCACGCGACAGTCCGCCTGGCGCGCGAAAAGGAGAACTGGGAATTTCCCACACACTGTGACGCCAGTCTGCCCTGTCTTCACCGAAGTGATCGGCGACGCCCGAGGCTCTCAGTCGGTGCCGAACTCCATCGCGGCCCGGTCGAGCATCGCGTCGTCACCGGAGATCTCTCCACGGGAGGCGATCGTCTCGGCACCGCCCTGCGGCATCGCGCCGATCAGTCCGGTCGAGGCGGCCTGGGCGGCACCGGTGAGCGCCCGTTGGTTGGTGCCGACCATGCCAAGGCTCGCGTACTGCTCAAGCTTGGCGCGCGAGTCGGCGATGTCGAGGTTGCGCATCGTGAGCTGGCCGATGCGGTCCACCGGACCGAACGCCGAGTCCTCGGTGCGTTCCATCGACAGCTTGTCCGGGTGGTAGCTGAACGCCGGACCGGAGGTGTCCAGGATCGAGTAGTCCTCACCTCGCCGCAGCCGCAGCGTCACCTCGCCGATCACCGCGGTGCCGACCCAACGCTGGAGCGATTCCCGCACCATCAACGCCTGCGGGTCCAGCCAACGGCCCTCGTACATCAACCTGCCGAGCCTGCGTCCCTCACTGTGGTAACTCGCCACCGTGTCCTCGTTGTGGATCGCGTTGACCAGCCGTTCGTACGCGGCGTGCAGCAACGCCATCCCCGGCGCCTCGTAGATGCCGCGGCTCTTCGCCTCGATCACCCGGTTCTCGATCTGGTCCGACATGCCCATGCCGTGCCTGCCACCGATCGCGTTCGCCGCCATCACCAGGTCGACGGCCGAGTCGAACTCCTCGCCGTTGATGCTCACCGGGCGACCCTGGTCGAACCCGATCGTCACGTCCTCGTCGGCGATCTCGACCGAGGAATCCCAGAACCGCACACCCATGATCGGGTCCACGGTCTCGATACCGGTGTCGAGGTGTTCCAGGGTCTTCGCCTCGTGGGTGGCGCCCCAGATGTTGGCGTCGGTCGAGTAGGCCTTCTCGGTGCTGTCGCGGTAGGGCAGGTCGTGGGCGAGCAGCCACTGCGACATCTCCCTGCGGCCACCGAGTTCGGACACGAAGTCCGCGTCGAGCCACGGCTTGTAGATGCGCAGGTGCGGGTTCGCGAGCAGGCCGTAGCGGTAGAACCGCTCGATGTCGTTGCCCTTGAACGTCGAGCCGTCGCCCCAGATCTGCACGTCGTCGTCGAGCATCGCCCGGACCAGCAGGGTCCCGGTGACGGCGCGACCGATCGGCGTGGTGTTGAAGTAGGTTCGCCCGCCCGAGCGGATGTGGAACGCGCCGCAGGTGAGTGCGGCCAGGCCCTCCTCGACCAGCGCCGCGCGGCAGTCGACCAGGCGCGCGATCTCGGCGCCGTAGGTCAGCGCACGACCGGGCACCGAGGCGATGTCGGGCTCGTCGTACTGGCCGATGTCGGCGGTGTAGGTGCAGGGGACGGCACCCTTGTCGCGCATCCAGGCGACCGCGACGGAGGTGTCGAGGCCCCCGGAGAAGGCGATGCCGACGCGCTCGCCGGTGGGCAGGGAAGTGAGGACTTTGGACACCGGGAAAGTATGCACCGCATCGTATATTCATGCACGACCGGGGTGCCCCCGCGCGACTCGGGACAGTGCCGGATCAGAGGGTGAGCTGGCCCAGCGACTTCACGAACTCCCTGGCCAGCTCCACCGAACCCTCTTCGGCGCCGGTGAGCACGCCCGCGGAGAGCAGGGCGAGCGCGCCTTTGATCGCGGTCAGACCCCGGCGGACCACACCGCGGTCCGGGTCCGGCCGGACGACCTCGGCGAGCACGATGTTCGCGTTCTCGGCGGCGTCGCGCGCGTCCTGTTCGGGCAGTCCCAGTCCGGCGATGTGGCTCAACACGTCGGCGACAAGTTGGGCGACGTTCTCGAAGCCCGGCGCGACCTGCTCGGAATGCGCGTGGTTCTGGGTCACGGCGTTGTTGTTCCAGGCGAGTTGCGCGCCTGTGACGTCCCCGTTGAAGACCGGACCGTGGTAATTGGTGACCGGGCCCCGCCTCACCGGACGACCGACGTTGTCAGACATGGAATCCTCTCTTTCGACGCGGCGCCAGACTACTCATCGGGCGGTTTGACACCGTGCTGGACGACGTTCTCGTTGTTCCACGCCAGTTGCACCCCTTCGACCGCGGCGTTGAAGACCGGGCCGTAGAAGTTCTGGACGATCGTGGCGGGAGCCTCCGAGGCGGGCTTGGCCACCTGCTCGGTGATGGGGAGCGACGAACGGAAGTCGACGCGCCGGACTCGACCGTTGTCCACGACGGCGGCGCCTTCGCTTCCGGTGACCGAGCACCGGGCCAGAACACCGCCACAGGAACCGTCCAGGCTGATCCCGGCGAGAGTGCTGTCGATGAACTCGCTGTCCGTCACGTCCAGATAGGTGGAATCCTGTCCCTGGAGACCGAATCCACGGGAACGAGTGACCGTCAGGTTTGTCGCGGTCAGTCTCGCCTCGCCGAACACGACCGTTCCGACCAGTTCGACGTCGGTGACATCGCAGTCGCGCATAAGCAAGTGGGCACTCTCGCCGACGCCGAAACCGATAGTGCCGCGTTCGGCGGTCGTGTTCCGCAGTGTGACCCGCGACTGTCCGAGGACGGTCACCGCGGCCTGACTGAAGTCACGAAACGCGACGCCGGTCAACTCCGCTCTCGTGTCACCGTCACCAGCGCTTTCCAGGCCGGACGGACAGTTCGTGACCGTGATGTCCGTGAACTTCGCCGTAGCGCTCTCCAGCACCCGCAGCGCGGCGGTCGTCAGATCCCGGATCTCGATCTTGGAGAAGCTGCCCCGACCGTTGACGACGGCCACACCCACGTTGCCACCGGACACCCGACAGCCATGGACCTCGGGTGCGCCGCCGGTGGTCGAGAACACCGCGATGCTTCCCGCGCGCCCCACCGCGCAATCCTCGAACCGGCCGAGACCCTGACTGTGGACGTTGATGCCGCTTTGCCTGCATTCGTCGAACACGCAGCGCTGGACCAGCGGATTCGCTCCATTGAGGACCGCGATCCCGTGCTCGGCGTCGACCACTCGGGTATCGCGCACCGAACCCCGGGACTGCTCGGTGAAGGAGATCCCGGTGGCGTGCACGGCGGTGATCCGGCAGTCCTCCACCGCGACGTCGGCTCGACCGTCCGCCGAGATGGACGAATCGCCGGTGCCGGTCAGCTCGCACCCGGTGATCCGAGCACGCGCGCCGCTGACCCTGATCCCGTGGATTCGGCTGTTGCCGACCCAGTTGTCCCGGATGACGACATCGGCACCCTCGATCACCGCGAGCGCGTTGTCCGCAGCGTCGATGAAACGACAACGCTCCACGAGTCCCACAGCTCCGGCGAACACCGCTCGGCCACGCGTGATCACACTGTCGCGCAACACCACCGAAGCGCCTGCCGCCGCGTACACGCTCACGCCGCTGTGGCTCCGAATTTCGGAATGTTCGATCGTCAGCGTGCCGCCGTCACAGAACACGGTGTCACCATCACTGCCGATCAAGACCACCCCGGAGAGTCGCACCGCACCGAACGCGGCGACGACGGTTCCCTGGGGCGCGCTCACGACCACGGAGCCCGGATCGCCTGCCGCCACCAGTTCGACCTCACCCCGGATGGTCAGCGTCTCCTGGTAGTGCCCGGGCTCGATCCGCACCACCGCCGCTCGACGTGATACCGCCGCGGCGTGCAGGGCCGAGGTGATGCTCCGATGTCCTCGACGGGCGGTCCGGGACACCAACAGCTTCATCGCCATCCCCGCCCAGCCTCCAGCTCACGCGCTCGTCAACGAGCGAATCTTACCGGCCATGGCTGTCGGGGTTGCCCGAATCGCGGGTCCTCAACTCGACGACCAGGGATAACACGACAGGAGGCACAGTTTTCATAATCATGAAGACGTCGATTGACACTTCGGAGTCGGCGGGGACGTCGCCGAGATTGGATCGTGGCCGAGCAGCGATGCACGGCGATTTTGGCGCGAACTCGATCGATGAGGGCATGTGCAGCTCGTCGAGAACGCGCCGCACTTGTGGGGTGGCGGTGGGCGCTGCGGTTTGTGCGCCAGCGGAGGCCCGCTTCCCCAGCTCTCCCGGCGGCGCCAACGGAAACGGCTCTCGACGTGACTGGCACGTGGCCACTGTCACGGCGTGATGGCCGCGCGAATCCTGCGGCAAGCGGGTCTTCCCGACCCCAGCCTCACCCTCGATCCGCGCGACGGCAGGCAACGCGACCATCAGCGTGAGCGGACCCGCCACACCCACTGAGGCAAGAGCGAAAGCCGGATGGCCGCTGTCGGACTCCGGCGGCTTGGCGACAACGATCTCGGACCGGTCGCCGCGACCGGTGGTCGATCGCGGCAGCCGGGGTGATCAGTCCCGTTGGCGCAGCTCGGTGTTCATGCGCTGCGCTTCGTGGAGCAGGTCTTCGAGAACGATGATGCGGCAGGCCGCCTCAAGGGCGGTGCCGTGGTCGACCAGTTCCCTGGCCCGGGCCGCCAGCCGCAACTGGTAGCGCGAGTACCGGCGGTGCCCGCCCGCCGACCGTTGCGGATGGATCAACTTCGCCTCGTCCAGGCTACGCAGGAAGCCCTGAGTGGTCCCCAGGATTTCCGCGGCCCTACCCATGGTGTACGCCGGGTAGTCCTCGTCGTCGAACTTGTCGGCGGCGGTCGGGTCGCGCCCGACCGTGTCGCGGGGATCTGGGATCATCGCACCTCCACATCACGAGGGGCCCCCG
>JALZNB010000297.1 GCA_030857905.1 Actinomycetota bacterium | reverse complement strand
CCACTTCCGTCTATGGGGAATGGTCCGTGGATGAGGTCAGCCGGTCTTGCGACGGAAGTCCTGGCGCTGGACCAGCACTCCGGCCGCGGAGACCTTGGAGCCCGCGTCGGTGTGTGACCGCCCGGACCTGCCGTGGTCCTTCTTCGCCCGCAGGACGTCGCCGAAGCGCTGCTTGATGGAGTCGAGATCGCTGCTCTTGGTCTTTTTCTTCGCGGCCATACGAGCCTCCTGACGTGCGGCGACAGTAAACCGCACGTGATATCGCGGCCCACGGCAATGGGCCTGGTGATCATGGGACGAGAAGCGCCACCCGCGGTGTGAACCCAGCGGGAGCATGTCGGGCCGAGACGCGGCAGCGTCCTACCCGATCCTGGATGAGTCGACAGGAACCTTCGCCCACGACGCGGCCTTGACGGCCTGCGTCCGAGACGATCAGCGTCCCCGGAATGTCACAGTGTGCCCATGGCGTCAATAGTGCCATCGCCTCGCGACCCGGTCAAGCTGAATTCGATTCCTCGATCAGCCATCTATAACCGGGCTGGATTCGATCTCATCCAGCTCGGTTACCAACTCCAACTGTCGATCGTCGAGTCGGTTGATCAGTGCCTTCGCCGCTTGCGCTTGAGCTGTCGTCGGCAGGCGCCCGGTGAGGAGGTCCGGGAGACACAGTTCGTAGCCACAGCGAGCCCTCGGGGTGTGGCGGTGACGGTTGCGCGCGACAGCGGTGGCCACCCGCAGACCGTGTTCGTTGCCCCACGGGACATCCGCGCGGTCGACCTCGCGACCGAGATAACGGTTGCCGTCGGCGACCCGGCAGCTCACGCAGTCCACTGGTCCGGCACCGAGTCCGTGACCACAGTCCACACAGGACATCAGGTCGAAGGCGGCGTCGACCACCCGCCAGTCGAACTCGGCCGGATTCTGGAGGACGATCTCGGCCAGCGCGGTCTCGTCCGCACCGCCCACGATGTCGTGCTGGGCACACAAGTCCGCCCACGCCCGATCGATGGTCTCCTCGATCGCTCGCAGCGCAGCCGCGGGCGCTCCCCCGCGCGGCAGGACTGCCGACCGCCTCATGGTCGGCAACCCTACCAACTGGCGGCCAGCCAGCCGGTCCCGCGACAGCGTTCGGCCATGGCCCTAGATTCCGTAAGCGCGAATGGTGGTCTGCTCGACGGTGTTGCCCGCTGAATCCGTTGCTTTCGCCCGCAGTGAGACGAAACGCGCCTCGTGCGGGTGATCGATGTGCGCCACCACCTCAGCACCGGATCGCTCGACAACGACCGCCTTCCACGTCCGTCCGTCGTCATGGGAGACGTCCACGGTCAGGTCGGTCAACTCCGTCGGTGCGATCCCGCGCGGCCACGACACGGCCAACGGCACCTGGGCCTTGTCCGCCACGATCCGGTTGCGATCGTCCAAACCGGACGGCGTGAATCGTACGCTCATCATCGCCAGCGGCGTGCCTTCCTTGCCTGCCTTGGCTTCCGGCGGGCGCTGCGAGGTGAAAGTCCACACGCCGGACACCGTGGTGGAGAACTCCGACACCCCGCTGCGCACCGCTGTCGTCTCCACCCGGTAGCGCGCCGCCTCTGGTCCCACGTCGAACGATCCCTGGCCCGCGACCTCGGTCTCACCGATCTTGACACCATCTCGGTACAGCACCGTGGAACCAGAGTCCACCAGGGATGTCCCGTGCCGGTCGGCGCCGGCGTCGGTGTGCAGCGGCAGTTGCAGAGACAGGGTGTCGGTGTAGCGCCCGGCCCACTGGCCGCCGGTGATGTTCGGGCTGACCACCGCCGAGTTCCAGTCGGCACGGTAGGTCTGGCCCGCGACATGGTCGACCTGGCCGCCGCTTACCGTCGTCTCGGTTCGCGTTGTCTTGCCCACCACCGCCGATTGCTGGAATTCCGTCGACCAGCGCAGTGCGTCGACGTTGTGCAGTTCGGTTCGGGCGATCGGCAGGACCAACGGCAGCCCATAGCCCACAGAGGTGTCGAATCGGGATTCCCGGGCGAGCCAGATCTTGGTGCCACTCTTGCGCGCCGCCTGCTGCCGATAGGTGGTCGCCACGCTCGCGAGGTCCTTGTCCACCACGTGACGCGTCCAACCGGTCGGAAGGATGCCGTAGTCGAACCAGCTCAGGTGGTAGGCAGTGGCGGCACGGGTGAAATCGCCCTTGCTGTCGGGTATCGCCCACGCACCACCGATGTCGGCGATGAGCACGTCGTCCGGCAGCGGATCACCGACCTGACCGATGTGGATTCGAGCGAGGTCATCGCCGAGCACACCGGTGAACACCACGCGGTCATCGGTGAAGCGACTGTATCCAGCGCCGACCGCCTTCGGTCGAACGCCCGGCCGGTCGAAACTCACCGTGATCGGTTTCGCCGCGGCTGCGTCGAACACGACCGTGGTGTCCGCGTTCACGTCGACCGTCGGATGCACGACCTTGTGAGAATCCGCTGTCACACCGTCCGGTCGGGGTGTACTGATCGCGGAATCGACGTGGTAGCTGCCTTTGCGCACGCGGACCGTGCCCACGCCGTCGACCGTGGCGACCGGCCGGTAGCGGGAGATGTCGACGCCGAGCATGAACGAGTGGTTGGCGTCGGTGAGCTTGCCGTCACGGTCGACCGCGCGCAGCGTCAGGTCGTAGCTCTCCGGCTCCCGATCGATCGCGACCGGCGTGGTCACCCGGGTCTCCCCCGCCTCGGCCACGATCCACGCACTGAACGCGCCTTCATCGGCGGGCGACGTCGTGTCAGCGATGATCTCGACCGCGGCTCGCCCACGCGCGGGCACAGCAACCTTGTCGGTGGACAACCGGAACATACCTGTCGGTGCGGTTTCGCCGCCTGGCCCGGCGGTTGTCACCGACAGCCTCAGCGTCACCGGCGTCGCCGCGGAATTGGTGTAGGAGAACGTTTTCCTGACCTGCGGGTCGTCATCGTGCGGCCACGACTGCCTGCCCAGAGACACGGCGGCAGGCTCGGTGTACACCGTCTGACCGATCGCGCGGGCGACGTCGACCCGGCCCGCCCCCTGCTCGTGGGCACCCGCCTCGGCGATCGGCTTGGCCGAGGCCATCAGCGCCGCCTTGAGTTGCTGCCCGGTCCACTCCGGGTACCGCTGGGCGAGGATCGCGGCCGAGCCTGCCACGTGCGGCGTCGCCATCGAGGTCCCGCTGAGCTTCGTGTGGCGCTCCTTTCGGTCGCCACCCCGAACGAACCGGGACTTGGCGGCGGTGATGTCCACCCCCGGTGCCACGATCTCCGGCTTGAGAGCCGCGTCGCGCAGGCGCGGCCCCCGGCTGGAGAAACTCGCGAGGGCGTCCTCACGGTCCACCGCGCCCACCGCGAGCGCGGCGTCCGCACTGGCGGGTGAGGAGACTGTTTCGGCACCGTAACTGCCGTCGTTGCCCGCCGCGATCACGAACAGCGTGCCGCGTTGAGCGCTGAGTTCGTTCACCGCGACTTCCAGCGGGTCGGCCTCGGGGGTGTCCGGGCCGCCCAGACTCAGATTTACCACGTCCGCGCCTGAGTCGGCCGCCCACCGCATCCCGGCGAGGATCGCCGACTCGGGACAGCCGTAGCCGCCGCAGACCTTGCCGACGAGCAGCCGCGCGTCCGGCGCCACCCCACGGTAGCGACCGCCGGATGCCTGTCCGGAGCCCGCGATCGTGGACGCGACATGGGTGCCGTGACCGTCCTTGTCGATGATGTTGTCGTTGTCGATGAACGTGCGGAACCCATCGACGCGGCCGAGGAGATCGGGATGGGTCAGATCGATGCCGGTGTCGAGTACCGCGACCTTGGTGCCCGTCCCGGTGTAACCCGACCGCCATGCCTCGGGCGCACCGATCTGTCCGACGCTGACGTCGAGGCTTGGCCTGCGCACACCGTCCAGCCAGATCCGGTCCGACTTCTCGGACAGGATTCCGTTGCCGCGCAGACTGTTCCAGAAGTCGACGGCCGTGTCCTTGCGCTGCCGCACTGACTTGAGGTCCGCTGTGGACAGATCACTGCCGCCCATGGCACCCGCAGAAACGGCGGTACGCACGATCAGCGGCACATCAGGGCGGGCGTCGTCGCCGTAACCATCACGCAACAGCGCGGCCACGTCGAACAGGCGCTGGTCCAAGCGCCCCGAGTTCAGCTCGGCCCAAGCGTCGCTCGGCACGACGTTGAGCTGATCGCCGCCACCGGAGGTGGCGAACTGGATGTGCGACCGGCCGGGCCCCGGCGTGACGACCGGCACCAGACGGGCGCCGACGCGCCGCACACTCACGTGGTCGCCGGAGATCAGGGTCAGCGTGCCGACACGCTCGCCCGCGGCGGCGTCAGGCGTGACCGCCGCGAGGTGAGGCGTGGCAGCCGCCACCGGTGTCCCGAGAAGCACCACCAGGGCACAGGTCAGTACGGATAGCGTCCTGACTGGCATTCCACGACCTCCCGATCGGCTGGCGCCCCTGCCTGTAGACAAGTCCAGCCATCGCCACCGCGTCAAGATCCGATCGTCTGGTGTTGGGCCGTTCGGCGCAGCGGCGGACACCGCTAAACTCCGCCATCATGACCATCGGTCGATACGCGGCTGTCGATGTCCACTATCCCGCCGAGGGAGGGGCGAGAGCCGCGTTGGTGATCGCCGCCGACCCCGCCTTCGCGACCGTGGTCAGCGAGCACACCGCGAACCTCGCCGAGGTCGCGCCGTACGAGCCGGGCGCGTTCTCCGTCCGTGAACTGCCCGCGCTGCGCGCTGTCCTCGCCGACGCGGGCCCGATCGACCTGCTCGTCGTCGACGGCTACGTCCATCTCGACCCGAACGGCCGTCTCGGGCTCGGCGCCCACGCGCACACGGCGTTCGGGGTGCCGGTCATCGGGGTGGCCAAGACCATGTTCCGCGAGGCCACCCACGCGAGTGAGGTCCTGCGCGGCACGGCGATCCGCCCGCTCTACGTCACCGCGATTGGCGTGGAACCGGACGAGGCGGCCACCATGGTACGAGACATGGCCGGGCCGTACCGACTCCCGGACGCCTTACGCCGGGTCGACACCCTGTCCCGTTCGACGCCGAATTGACTGGAGATCGTTCGTGGCGCACCTGAGTTCGGAGCTGTTGACCAGCCTCGCCCGCCGGATCGGCGCGGTGACCGGACGCGACGATGTGGCGGACGCGGTCACCCGGTTCCTGGCGGACACCGCCGAGCGGACGGTATCCGAGCAGCCGGACGGCACGACGTATGTGATCACCGGGGATATCCCGGCCATGTGGTTGCGGGATTCGGCGGCGCAGCTCAAACCACTGCTCTACCTGGTGGAGCAGGCGCCGGAAACGATGGCGTTGCTCAACGGACTGCTGTTGCGGCACTGGCGCTACATCACGATCGACCCCTACGCCAACGCCTTCAACCTCGTGCCGAACGGCAACGGCCACCAGAGCGATCACACGCGGACGCACCCGATCGTCTGGGAACGCAAGTGGGAGATCGACTCGCTGACCTACGGCCTGGACTTCGCCTACACACTGTGGAAATCGGGCAGCACCGACTGGTGCGACGCGAGTTTCCGAACCGCGGCACACGCGATCGTCGAGACGTTCACCGCCGAACAGGACCACGAGAACCGGTCACCGTATCGGTTCCGCCGCGGCCGGTTCTGCCGATGGAGCGGTACCGACACACTGGTTCGCTGGGGCAAGGGCCGCAAGACCACGCCGACAGGAATGGTGTGGAGCGCGTTTCGCCCCAGCGACGACGCCTGCGCGGCCGGGTTCAACATACCGGGCAACTTCTACGCCGCACAGGCGATGCGCCAGCTCGAAGAGATCGCCCGCGACCTGCTCGACGATCAGCCTCTGGCCACCGAAGCGAATCGACTGCACCGTGAGATGACCGAGGGCCTCGCCACCCACGCGACTGTCACCGGCCCCGACGGCACCACGATCTACGCCTACGAGGTGGATGGTCGCGGCGGGAACGTACTGATGGACGACGCCAACGTGCCGAGCCTGCTCGCCCTGCCCTATCTCGGATGCGTGGACGTCAACGACCCGGTCTATCAGGCGACGCGGAAGTTTCTCCTGAGCGCCCACAATCCGTACCATTTCACGGGCCGCGCCGCGTCCGGGATCGGCAGCCCACACACCCCGCGCAATCACGTATGGCCCATCGCGCTCGCCATCCAAGGGCTGACCGCCACCACGGCCGCGGAACAAGCCGACATCATCTCCCTGCTGCTGAACACGACCGGCGACACCGGCATGATGCACGAGAGCTTCCATGTGGACGATCCGGCGAAGTACACCAGGGAGTGGTTCTCCTGGGCCAACGCGATGTTCTGCGAACTCGTCCTCGTCCACTGCGGATACCGACTGCCGTCAGGCCGCAGCCCGGCCTATCTTCCGAGCGCGGGCTGAACCACCGGGAGAATCGGAAATCAACCTGCTTCTCGCGTCACGCTAGCCCGTTACCACTCGGCTCGATACCAGTCAGGGCCCCCGACATCGAAGCTGTCCCCGGCGTGAACACGCTCCGGTGCACCCTGGCCGGTACGCCGCCAGCGCCGCCCGTGAGCATCGGTGAAACCTATGATCACTCTCGTCCGGATGGGATACATCTCCTCGGTGAGTAGTGGGTCATGCTCCAGGAATACGGGGATCAGGTCGTCCTTGCCTATGCCCAGGACCGTTGGCGCTTCCTCGTATCCACCGGGGACGTCGGTCAGGATCTCCCAGACGACGATGCCGCCGTTCTGATGGATGAAGCCTTCGACCCGAGGCTCGAACACGTGCGTGTCACTGAAGTTGGTGATCCGGACCAAGATCGGCGCATCCATCCCGGTCTTGCTCTGTACGTACCTCTGTTCGTCATCAGACGGGTATTCGATGACTGCGACGACGAGCCGAGCCTGTTCGATCTCGCGCTCAGCCTTCTCAGCGCGTTCCCGCTCGGCCTCTTTTTCTGCCGCGACCTGCGCCAACTGCCGGGCGTCATCGACCTCGCGCTGAG
>JALZNB010000284.1 GCA_030857905.1 Actinomycetota bacterium | reverse complement strand
AGCCACTGTCTGGCTCTGGATCAGGTTCTCCGCGCCATCGCCGATCCACGACAACGTTGCCTCGGTGATCGGGAACAGCCTGTGGTCGTCGTCCATCGGCTGGACGAATGCCGCACACCACGCGTCCGCCTTGACTTTCGCCCCGACGCGGTTCTGGTCGATCGCGCGCAGCCGTTTGCGCTGTACGTACACGTCTGTCAACTTGCCCGGCAGACTCGCTACCAACTTGGCGGTGCTGGCGGCGATGGTCTCGTTGGTCATCTCCTTGCCACCAAAGGTGAACATGTCAACCTGGCCACCCTGCTCGGTGGCGTTGAGCTTCACGATCGCCTTGGCCGCGTCCTTGGTGTCGCCCGTCAAGGGTTTGAACGCTTCCCGAGGAATGCCCGCGTCCATGAGTGCGGGCGTCGTGCCCAACAGGGAGTTGCCGACGCGGATGTTCGCGTCCAGGAACGGCAGCGGCTTGCCCGGTTCCACCGACTCCAGCCACAGCGACACTTTCGCCAGTTCGGCCGCGGTCTCGTTGATGTCCACGCCGTAGATGCACCGCGACACCACCTCACGCATCGCGTGCCGTACCAGAGCGGGCGAGGGCTCGTTCTCGCCGCTGCGCAACTGTGCAACCCGGCGCGCGATCCGGCGGGCCGCGGCCACCAGGAAGTGCCCTGATCCACAGGCCGGGTCGCACACCGTCACCGACAGCAGCGCTTCGATTCGGCCCGCGTCGTCATCGGCGCTGGTCGCAGCCTCGTCCAGGACTGGGTCTAGCGCGCTGTCCAGCAACGCCTCGGTCAACGACGAGGGCGTGTAGTAGGAGCCGGTCGTCTTGCGTTCGTTGCCCGCGCCCGCGTCGAGGCCGAACGACTGCTCGCCAGGGTCATAGCTGGGATGCAGTTCCAGCAGCGACTCGTAGACACTGCCCAGTTCCTCCGAGTCGAGGTTCTGGAAGTCGACCGGCCGTCGGTTCCCGTCGGTCTCCACGATCGCCAGGTGCCGCACAGCCGCGATCACGGCCGCGTTGGTCAGCCGCAAGCCCTCGATCGGCTCGTCCAACTCGTCCGGGAGCGACGGCTCGATCGGGCAGCCGTCCGGCTCGTGCGTTCGGCGTTCGTAGATGCCGCCGATGCCTGGCAGCGCTACCTTCTTCTGGCCGTTGTCCGTGCCGAGTGCGGTGAACACCAGCAGGACCGCTTCCCACAGGTCCTCGTGGTGATCGGACATGCCCCGGCGCGCGCGTTCACGCAACCGATGCGCGGAGAAGAACTTGACGTACCGTTTTTTGGCTTTCTCTGGAGCCTCAGGATCGAGTAGCACATTGCGGTCCTCGGCCACGAACCAGAACAGCAGACGATAGACCAGCCGCAGCATTGACCGCTTGTAGTCCTCGCCGCTGAGCGTTCCGGTCGCCAGTCGCCTGCGAAGATCGCCGTTCGACGGATGACGCAGGAAACCCGTGCCGAGTTCGGTGATCGCCGCTTGCACCCCTACCCGCAGCCGATCCAGCGCCCGCTCGCCCTGCTGGATGGCTGTGCCGCGCCACCGCTCCAGCCAACATGTCTGCGGCGCGGCGTCGGCCTCGACGGCGAAGCGCGAGGCGTGCGCAAGCCGGAACAGCAGCATGAAATCGCTGAACAACTGCTCAGTGAAGATCAGTTCCAGATCGAACTCGACGTAGGCGGACCCGGCCATCGAGCGCGAGTCGCGCAGCAGGCGCAACTTCTGTCCATTCGCGACAATCGCCCACAGGTGGTCCTCGGTGCGGTTCAATAACTCCTGCACCATCGATTGTGGCGCCGCCTCGGCCGCGCCTGCCACACCCTTGGACCGATGATCGAGATCGACGGCCCACGGCAGCAGGTGAATCGGCATGTGATGCCACAAATGGGTGACCTTGAACGCCTTGTCCTCCACCACGAGCCCACCAGTTGGCGAGCTTGCCAGGATTCCGTAGCCCAGTTCCTCGAAGACGGCCCGCAGCCAGTCGCGCACCCCCGACTTGCCGCGTTCGCGGTTGCGAGTGAACGCCTGCCACTCGTTGCTCAGATCGTCGAACGCCCGGGACGCGGCCTCGCGCACGGTCTTGCGAGCGCCGAAGCCGTAGTCCTCGGGCCCTCGGCCCGCGAGTTTCGTGTCCTCCAAGACGCGGCTGAACAGATCTGCGGGCAGGAGTCCGCCCGCGACGTGCAGGGACGGGAACGGGGAGCGGCTCACAGAACACCACCGGCTACCGCGGGAAGGTAAACGTACACGCCGAGGACATCCACCGGTGTGTTCGCTCGCACCTCGATCTTCGACGCGCCCGCCTGCCTGGTTGCCTGGCGGACCCGGACATGCGAGTCGTGCAGCGTCGTGGCCAACGCCTCCGCCTCTGCGTCCAAATGGGGCATGAGCGCGTCGAGTTGGGACACGGCCCGTTCGACGTCGTCGCGCGCGAGGTCCGGTGCCACGTTGCCGGTCGGAACTGCTGCCAGCAACTGGTCGACCTCATCCGGCGGTAGCCATTGGGGCTCAGTCGCCCGGCCACGGAAGGCCAGCACTCGCGCCTCCTCGGCGACCAGCGGTCGACGGCCGTCTCGCGCGGGAAGAGTGAGGTGCAGACGAAAACGGACGAGCAGGACCGTCGTGCGCTTGGCGACAGCGTCGGTTCGCAGGACACCGCACCGGCGAGCCGGTCGGGGCCCCGGGGTCTTCTGGTCCAGCGCGCTGTCCAGCACGTAACGGGCGACCGCGGCGACACTGGGATCGGTGCGGTCAAGATGCGCTTGCCGGTGCGGGACCGGCAGTTCTCGACGGAACGGCAGCGGCTGCTTGTGGCCAGGCGGCAACGCGTCCCGCAAACCGGTGGGCAGCGTCGCGGTGATCGCGTCGAACCCGTAGCTTTGATCCGAGAGCGAGGCGCCCAACGCGTCCAGCGACTCGCGGGTGAACTGCTCGACCTGGTCGGCCGCGCCGAGGCTCGCCCGGATCTCGACCAGCTCGCGCGCCACCTCGTCAGGCTTGATGCCGGACTGGGCGAACTTGGTGAGTGCGGCGTTCTCCTTGTCCGCGTAGCTGTCCCACTCGCGGTGCAGGTCCTCGCGCCGCTGATAGCCGAAGTCCAGAACTCCCTGCCGCGCGGTCGGTTCGGCGACCAGCAGCTCCTCCAGCACCGCCTCAACCACGTTGTTGGCCGAGTCCGGCACCGGCACACTGATACCAAGCTGCTTACGGATCTCGTTGTGCTTGCGGATCAGCACCCTCATCACTATCTCGTCGATCTGGTTGTCCGCGCCGCTGATCGTCACCGCGCGCACGATGTCGCGGGGCTGCCCGAACCGGTCGACGCGGCCCTCGCGCTGTTCGTGTCGGGTAGGGTTCCACGCCAGGTCATAGTGCACGACAGCCTGAAAATGCTCCTGCAGGTTGACTCCCTCGGACAGGCAGTCGGTCGCGACGAGCACATTGCGGCCCGGTTTCGCGGTCAGTTCGGCGATCCGAGCCTCCCGATCGGACGGTGGCAGCGTGCCGGTGATGCAACCGACGTCCACCCCCTTGCCCAGCCGCTCGCGAAGCTGGCCGGCGACGTACTCGGCAGTGTCGATGAACCGGCAGAACACCACCGGGTCGTAGCCGTCGGCCAACAGCGCGGGTACCACCTCGCACAGAGTCGTGAGCTTGCTGTCCGCGGGCCCGGCCAGCGCTTCGGCTTCCCTGGCGAAGCGCAGCAGTCGTGTCCGTTCCGGGTTGGTTCCCTCAGGCGCGTCATCCGCGCCGGGAACCACGTCGACCGACTCGGCGGCCTCGTCTTCGGCGAGGTCGAGCACGGTGGCCCTGCCAAGCCGGTCGGCTTCCTCGGGAGTCTCGGCGCCGACGGCCCGAGCCCTGGTGCGCAGGGTTGCCGCAGCCGCTTTCGGCGATGAGGCCAACGCGCGCAGCAGCGCGAGCGCGGACCAGTACCGAACGCGTTGGCGCAACGGGCCGCCCGAGGTGTCGCGCACCGTCTCGCGCACGTAGGTCAGCACCGACCCGAACAGCTTGCGGTACTCATCGCTCAGGTAGTACTGGTCCTCACGGGTGCGGCGGTCGGAGGGAAACGGCGTCTCCTCCAGGAACTTGCGAATGTGGGCGCGTCGCCGCTGCACCATGTGCTTGGCGAGCTCGCTGCGGCCCTTGGACGAACCGAGATCGACAGTGGCCAGTGCGGGATCCAACAGGCCGATCAGATTGCGGAAACCCTCGTCCTTGCCGCTGTGCGGAGTCGCGGTGACCAACACCAGGTGACGCTCGGAATCCGCGGCCAGCTTGCGCAGCAGGTCGTAGCGCAGCGTTCGGCCACTCGCGGTGGAACCGTCGGCGACACAGGTGTGGGCCTCGTCCACGATCACCAGGTCCGGGCACGCGCGGATGAAGTCGTCGCGGTACTTGGTGGACTTGATGAAGTCCGTCGACACCACCGTGTACGGGTACCTGTCGAAGATCGACTGGTCGTCGAACAGGTTGCGCTCCAAGCGCTTCACCGTGCTGGAGAGAACAAGTTCGGCCTCGATACGGAACTTCTCCCGCAGCTCCGTTTGCCACTGCTCGGCCAATGCGGGCGCACAAAGCACTGTCAGACCACGTGCTGTGCCCTGCGCGAGCAGCTCCGAAGCGATGAGCGAAGCCTCCACTGTCTTGCCGATGCCGACATCGTCGGCGATCAGCAAGCGAACCGTGTCCTGCCGCAACGCCATCAGCAGCGGAACCAACTGATAGGGGCGCGGCTCGACGGAAATCCCGGCGACCGACCGGAACGGGCCGGCCGTCGACCGAAAACCCACCTGCAACGCTGTGCGGAGCAATCCAGCACTGACCGAGTTGCCCGCGTCTGTCGGGTCGGGTGCGGGGAACGTCGCGTGCACGACTTCCTCGACGTCGGTCAGGATGCCCGCGATCTCATCGTCGGCGCCGCCCAGCGGCCGCACCACCAGCAGGTCCGCGTCGGAGTCCGGCAACACGACCCAATCGCGGCCACGCGCTCGTACCAACGATCCGACAGCGAAGTCGCTCACCGGTCCCCTTTCCGGCTCACGCCGAACACACTCGGATACTTTGTCACGATCTGTGAACATGTCGTATCGGGCGATACCTCTATTACACCCCACCCAGTATCACGAAGATCATCGGCAACCCCACCGGCACGGGCATCGATGAACACCGCGACAGGACCCTCCGTTGTCCGATAGATCATGTCCGGCCGTTCGGGCCCGCTGCTCGCATCAGCTACCTCGTCCGGACACCGCAAGTCGTTGTCGCGTAGCCAGCCAAGCCAGTCGGCGACGGACTTGCGCGGTTGAGCGGCCATCATCACCGACTCCCACGCCTCACCCGGATCACGATGGTCACCGGACTTCTTCGTGGCGGCGCGGGAACAAGCCAGCAGTAGTCCGCGGGCCAAGTGCCGGTTGATATCGAGATGGCTGCCCTGGTTGCCGTAGGACAACAGACAGTCGTAACACGCACGTGCGCAGCGTTCACCGGAATCGTCCATGACACCGCCAAGGTCGGCGGCGTCGGCATCCGGATCGAAATGACAGATCAGCAGCGCCCGACGGGCCGCCCTGGCCAGGGCGGCAGGCTCCTCCACCAGCCTACGGAGCACACCGGCACCACCCTCGGCGCTTTCCACGAAAAGCATCCGGCCCAGGTCGTCGGCGTCAGGCAGCAACTCGCTCGCCAGTTCACTGTCCTCAAGCTGGAACTCGGCCTCGATGCCACGCTCCAGCGCATACATGAACGTGATGGCTGTCGCGTCGTCGACCGGCCCGTTGACGAACCTGGTGATGAGGACGTTACGCCGGTCCTCGACGTACGGGATCACCTTCTGCTTGCGCGCGACCTTGTCCGCGTCGGTGAGTTCACTTGTGTCCGGCGAATTCTCCAACGCTTTATGCTCAGAGAGCCAATGCCCACTCTGGACATCGATCCAATAACCGTTGTTGTCCTCACCCGGCTTGCGTCGGCGTCGACCCATGTTGGTCACCCGCACCGTGGCCGTGTCGCCGTAGCGAATCGCCAGCACCGGCTCGCCCTGTTCCAGTGCGATGGCGTCCAGATGACCAGGTCGGGCACCATGGTCATTGAACCGGAAGGACGTGACCAGCTCGAAACCGCCTCGTCGGCGTTCCTCCTCGTCGGAGGAGATCCGTTCCCGACGGATGGCCTTGACGGTTTGTAGTCGCAGCAGCCGGTGCATCGTGCGCCCGAGCGGTCTGCGGCACGATTCGCACACGTCCACACCGACCTCCTGCTCGTGGAGGTAGCCACACGCGTCACAGCGGCGGGCGGCCCGAGTATCCAAACCGGACTGACCGTCCTCGGTAGGCGCCAACTGCACCTGGTTCACCTGGTACCGCGAACCCTCGTGATAGATCAGCGCGCCAGGACCGAACTCGCTGATCGCGATGAACCGGGGCCGGTGGATGAACTCGGCCTCCCTGGGCACCCCACGCCTGCCGGGCACGTACGCCCGCAGGGGTAGCCGGGGGAACGAGTAGCCAGGCAGAAAGCCTTCCGCGGCGAAGTACCGGTAGGAGTAGAAGTCGGTCTGAAAGTCGGTGTCGTCGTTGCGCAACAATCGAAGTTGGTTCTCCGCCTCGCGTCGACGCCGCGCCGCGGCCTCGCGGGTCCGGTGATTGCCGGAGTGGTCCAACACGATCTTGTTCTGTTCCCGCTGCTCGGCGAGAGCGATCCGATACAGATCCCGCCAACGGTCGAGCGCCAGATCAAAAGCGTGCGGCGCGCACGTGACGACTCGATGCACCCACTCGTCATGCCACCACGCCGCATCGGTGAGATCGGTGGCCAGTTGCGCCAAGACATGACGGGCCCGTCGCTCGGCGCGCTCCTGGGCGACGACATCCTCGATACGTTCGCGGACGTCGTCGGTCACCGGATAGTTCGGCCTGCCGGTATCGATGACGTTCGCCAGGGACTTGTCCATGACCAACTCGGTCTCGGCGAGCCACATGGCATGCACGTGCGACCGCAGAAGATCCTCGTTGGCGAGGTCGAGCTTCGGCGCGGCGACCGAGCCGCCGACCATCTGGTCGCGATGCCGGAAATAGTACTGGTCGTGTGCGTTGCCTGTCGCGCAGTACGTGGTCACCAGCGCGGGCTGCCCCGAGCGCCCGGCCCGGCCCGCGCGCTGGGCATAGTTGGCCGGGGTTGGCGGCACATTGCGCAGACCAACCGCGTTGAGGCTGGCGATATCGATTCCCAGCTCCATCGTGGGGGAGCAGAACAACACGGGAAGATCGCCCGCACGGAAGGCGTCTTCTCTTTTCATTCGCTCGTCGCTGGTGACTTGGGCGGTGTGTTCCTTCGCGTGCAGGCCGGACAGCGTCGAGGCGACATCCGAATACAAACGAAGGAAGAACGGATTGACCCGAGGACCTGCTTCGGCGGCGACCTCGCGTCGCAGCCGATCCTCGGCACCAGAACGGCCGTCACCGGGACGCCACACGATCGACGACGCCTTGAGTTTGTACCCGGGGGCCCCGCTCTCAGCGTGCCCCTCGATGGTGAGCAGACCGCAACGTTCGAGAACGCGCAGGAAATCGCTGATGACCTTTTGGGCGTCGTCGCGGTTGAGTGGGGCGCCAGTGCGGGGGAACTGACCGGGCCGTAGCAGGTGTCGGCCGTAGGCTCCGTGGCCACTGAGGTAGAGATGTTCGCGCTTGCCACCCTTGCCGCCGGTACGAGCGAAGGCCAACCCGGTCTGCGGTCGGGTCTCGCGCTCGGCCAACGCCCACGGCTCGTTCAAGTGCTGATCGCTGAGCTTCTGGACCTGCTCGAAACCGATATCGGTGAAGCAGTCGACATCGATCGCCAATACCCGACGCAACTCGTCGAGCAATATGCCCATCAGCTCCAGCCGATGCCCGGGGACGGCGTCGCGCAAGGCGAAGTGCCGGTCGGTCCACAGCGACTCGTCGGCCGCGATGTCGGGCAGATCTATGTAGTCGATCTTCAGTAGGCCAGTCTGCTCAAGATTCGGCATGGTGATCCGCCAACCGCGCTCCAGATCCTGGTAAAGGCGGAAACCGACCAGCCTGCGCAGGGCTTCCCACGCCTTGCGTTCCGCGGTGAATCGGGCCTCGGGATTCTTCGCGAAGTCGGTGAGACGCAGAGCGAGCGCGTCGGTCACCCGCTGTTCGATCACCTCGTGGCTCAGGCCCGCGGGCTCGTCCCGAATAGCTCGAAACAAGGCGCCACGAAGCTGGGTCACCTGGATGAAGTCGTTGAAGTGTCCAGCCTGCAGGCTCGCATCCTGCCGGTTGTCCGCGAAAGCAAGGAGTTTGCGTGCGTCAGGGCTCAGATCAGCTTGGTCGCGCAGGCTACGCACAATGCTCGCGCTGATGACCGAAGTCGCTGAACTGCGGCCCTCGACGGCGAGGGACGCCAACTTCGCGAAGTCACTGCTGCGGATCTGCTCGTAAGACACCCGGCATCGCAGGCAGAAGGTGAATGGGCCAGGCAAGTAGGCCGCGCGGACACCGACACCGCGTTCGACTTGCCTGCCCACACCGTCGATGTGGATGACCGACGGGACGCTCTTCGCTCGACGGGGCACGACAGAGACGAAGCCCTCGTCGGAGGTGATCAGCCAGGACTCGGGAAGCCGCTGCTCACTGATCGCCACATCGACACCATCGGGCCATGGAATGTCGGTACTGATGAACAAGTACCCGGTCGACGCACTCCCACCAGCCGCGTCACTGTCGCGGCGAGACGAGAAGCAAGAGACGCCACCACGGTCTTCGCGCTGCACCACCAGATATTCCTGTCCGCACTCACGGCAGAACGCGGCAGGCAGAAGAATTCGCTCGTCAGAGCCTGACTCCGGCACCACGGTTTGATATCGACTGGTGATATATCGAGTGTCCGGGGCGCCGATGCTGAGATAGACATTATCGCCCTTGGACAGGAACTGGTGCAGGCGAAAAGCGAAGACGGGTCGTCGACTCACCGGATCGATGAGTGCGGCGCCAAGTTGTAGAGTCCGTTCGACAGCGTCACGGCACTCGGCCAGGTCTCGCCCGGTCTCCTGCGCGAGTTTGTTCGCCGCTTCTGGCAACGTGCTTGGCTTCAGCGGGCGGATGAGGTTCCCCGACACGGGGTCTGTGGTCACACCGAACCGGGCTTCGACCCATGCGGCCAGTGGATCGGCCACGAACTCCGAGTGTGTCGACGCTTGCGGCCCACCGGGAACACGATCCGCGACGGCTGCCGTGTCGCCAGGATCGCCACTGGTCGCGCGTCGCAATGTCTCGCCGATGACAGCGGCCGCCGACACCGGCACACCGAACAGTCGAGTGGACACCTCAGCCACGACCCGGCGACGCTCCGCTTCGGAGCCCTCCGTGGTCATCGTCGCCGACGTGCCGACACATTGAAGTTGCTCGGCGGAACAGGCGTCCCGAAGTCTGCGAACCAACATGCCCACGTCGGCACCTGCTCGGCCGCGATAGGTGTGCAGTTCGTCCAGAACGAGGAAACGAAGACCCGCGGCGGCGGTGACCAGCCGTTCCCTTTCCTTGGGGCGAGTCAGGACCAGTTCCAGCATCACGTAGTTGGTCAACAGGATGTCGGGTGGATTGGCCAGGATCTCGGCCCGCTCGGCCTCACGGTCCTGGCCGGTGTACCGGCGGAACGTGACTGGCTCCCCGCCCGCGGGGAAACCGTGACCGAGGAACTTCTCCAACTCATTGCGTTGACTGTTGGCCAGAGCGTTCATCGGATACACGATGATCGCCTTGACGCCAGGCTGATAGGTGCCCGCGCTGTGCTGGCGAACGACACTGTCCACGATGGGCACGATGTAGCTGAGACTCTTGCCTGAGCCGGTGCCGGTGGTCAGCACATAACTCTGGCCACCGCGGGCGATCTCGATCGCGTCGCGTTGGTGCTGGTGCAGGTTGAGCGGATAGCCTGAGGAGCCTGGTTCGTCCTTGCCGATGCGGAAGATCTGTTCACAATCGGAATGCAGCAGTTCGTGGTCGACAAGTTCGGATATCGACCCGCCAGGGGCGAAGTTCGGGTTCAGCGACAGATACGGGTCCGGCCACTGATCACCTGCCTGTTGCCTGCGTGCGACATGGTCGCGGATCCGGGTGTCATGGATCTCGGTGAACCCGGAGGTGAACGCCCGATAGTCGGCGATGAGCTGCTCGTGCAGCGTGAAGACGTCCATCGCGCGCTCCTGTCGGCAGGCTTACGGGAAGAGGTTACTGGCAGTGTCGCGGAGAGTGTTCGCTTCACGGCGAACCTGGACGATGTGGCTTATCGTGCCCACCCCCGGTGAGCAAGACCAGCCGCATACCAAACGCCGAGGCCGTTGGCCATCGACCTCGGAATTCCGGTGATGTGCGCCCAGGGAGTCGAACCCGAGGTCAAGAGCGAGCCGCTTACGGCATCGGATGATGCCAATTCTAGTCGTTTTGGCTGGCCGTGTCCGGTTACCGGTATGACGAACCCGCGGCGCGCGCCCTATGCCGCTGGCCACGCGACCGGGGTGCGTACACAATCGGGTGGGGTTGGCTGGCAGGCGGAAGGCGAACCGCTTGCCGGGCTCGATCGACTCAGGCACCGGGTCCAGTGGCCGGACTTGGGCGGGCACCAACAGGTGGCCCTCGGGCAGGCTCGCCCACTTGGGCAGGGTGCGGCTCTGCACGTACTGGATGATCCCGGTCTGCCTCGGTCTCCAACCGCCATAGCAACATCGTGCGACTGACGGTAGGGCACTGTATCGGGCAGCTCCGGGGCTGTTATTCCTCGGTGGAAGGAACCGGTTCCCTGGTCTCGACAGGCGGTTTCGGTTTGGCGTCGGGGTCGGGTTGGAATGCGATGATGGCCGTGGAGCCCAGGGTCAGCGCGGTGCAGATCAGGATCATCGCGAGGTAACTCCCCGTCGCGTCAGCGATCATTGCGCCCGTTTGGCTGCTCAGGGCGACGGCGATCATGTGGATGGTCCACAGGACACCGATGGCGGTGCCGCGGACACCGGGCGGGAGGATCTTCGCCAGCCAGCTTGTCGTGGCCACGACTGAAGCGAGGTAGCTCGCGCCGAACAGTGCGCCGAAGGTGATCATCAGTGCGGTGGACGGGCCGGAGACGAAGACCAGCAGGAAGGTCGCGATGGCGCGCAGCGCATAGGCCGCAGCCAGGGTGAAGCGGATCCGGCCGAGGTCGCAGAGCCTGCCCGCGACCAATGAGCCGATGATCTCCACCGCGCCCAGCACGGCGATCGAGGTCGATCCCACGCTGGTGGGCACACCGTGATCGTGCATGTGCGGGTAGAGGTGCACGTCGACGAATGCCATCGTGCTGCCGCAGCCGAAGAACGCGATGATGAGCGGGGTCGTCCTGCGGTCGGCGAACGTGACCCGCATGCCTTCCAGCAGTGTGGTGTCGGGGGCCGGTTGGCGGGTGCGCTTGCCGGAGTAGCGGACCAGCAGTATCGATGCGGGCAGCAACACCACCAGGAAGACCACGCCGACGGCGAACAGGATTTCGTTCCACGTCATGGTCTGGTTCAGATGTCCCCACAGTGGCACGAGAACCATGAAGCCGACGGCGCCGCCGTTGGTGAGCACGGCGTACGCCACGCCGGTGTTCCGTCCTTGGAACAGTTGCGCGGCGAGCACCCCGAGCGGCACGAAAGAGAGCATTGTCAGTCCGAGTGCGCCGAGGACGCCGTAGCACAGGATGAACACCCAGATGTCGTTCGTCGATCCGCACAGAACGAGCACGACACCGGTGACACCCGCGCCGATGGCCAGCACCGGAACCGCGCCGATCTTGTCGGCGAGGTGGCCGATGACCGCTGACGAGATCCCGGTTACCACAGCGAACACCGTTGTCGCCACGGCCAGAGTGCCCCGGCTGACGTCGAAGCCCTCCGCGATCGGCAGGAACAGCACCTGAACCACGCTCTTGAGCGACGAACCCGCCAGTGAGATCACGAAACTCACGGCCGCCGCCACCACGGCGAACACCGTCAGTCCTGCCGCCTTGTTCATGGATGGCTCCCCAGTCGGTCGACATCGCCGAAAACGTTCACCACGAACGCGCGGGCGTCGCACGATGGCGCATCGTGCCACGTTTGTTTCGCGAAGGCGCGAACTGTCCGATCGGGCGGGCCGACTGGCCCTGGGACCTAGTGCTTTCAGGGTAGTCCGGTTACGCGGAAGAACGAATTTTGGCTTTGTTGAGCCAGATACTGTCGTGTGCGGACAGATGTTGGCATGCTTCCGTCCGGCTGGACAAATCCTGAATAGACCTCTGGTCCGGTGGGCGTACCCGTCGTATGTCGGCGTCGTGAGTCATGGACCTGGAGCGCGCAGTGGTCATCCATTCCGGACGGTCTCGGGGTCGGCCATGCGGATAGCCGTCGTCGGAGCAGGACTCGCCGGGGCTCTGGTGGCCTATCGGCTGGTCGAACGGTTCGGCGTCCGGGTCGACGTCTTCACCGGTCCGGCACGTGCGGACGCGACCGCGGTGTCCGGTGGGATCGTCCGCGCCTTCGAGACCGATCTGACCGCGTGCGGTCACGCGGCGCTCGGTATCGCCGAACTGCGTGCCGACGCCGCACTCGCTGCCGCGGCGGGTTATCACGAGGTCGGCTCGGTGTACCTCGCGACGGACACCGACCTCGCGCCTCGGCTGCGGGTCGTCGACGCGCATGTGCGGGGATCGGCGGAAGTCTGGTCGGCGGATCAGGTCCGTGCCCGATTCGGCATCCTCGGACTGCCGCCGAACGCGGTCGCTGTCGTGGAGCGGCATGCGGGCTACCTGTCGCCTGCCGCCCTTCGGTCGTGGGCGTTGGGCCGCGCGGTCGCTGGCGGAGCGGAGGTCTTCGGCGATCCAGTCGTGAGGGTGGATGGCCCGGCCTTGACGACCGCGTCCGGATCGTTGCGCCGATACGACCGCGTGGTCGTCGCGGCGGGCCCGTGGACACCCCGGCTGGTGCCGGGCGCGCTCGGGATGCGCACCCGCACGATCCAGTTCTCTCTGCACAGCGTCGGACTGGGTGGTCTCGGCGCGTTCGTGGACGAGCACTCCGGGCTGTATGGGCGGCCGTGGAACGACCACACGACGCTGCTCGGCGTGCCGACCGCCAACTGGGGTGTGGCTCCGGATCGTGGGGAACCCGATCCCGCCATCGCCGCCGACGTTCGCTCCGTGGCCGCGCGGGTCCTCGGCACGAGATTGTCCGAACCCACCCGGATGGTCGCCGCGGTGGACTGCTTCCACGACGACGGCGGCGGCCTCAGGCTCCGCCCGGTTCCCGACATGCCCGACGTGGTCACCTTCACCGCCGGCGCGGGTGGGGCGGCGAAGACCGCGCTCGCGGCGAGTGTGGACGCCGCGGCCGACCTGACCGGATCCGGCATCCCGGCGAATTCCCTCAACTGAGACACCCAAGGAGACTCTTATGCACAGATCGGTCTCGGTCCTCGCCATCGGCGCGGGACCCGCCAACCTGGCCTTGGCCGTCGCGATGGAGGAGTTGGCCCCCGACCACCTCGCCCAGGACACCCTGATCGTCGAACAGCACGACGACGTGGCGTGGCAGCGTGGGATGTTGTTGCCCTGGACCCAAAGCCAGGTGTCGTTCCTCAAAGACCTGGTGACGCCCCGCAATCCGCGCAGCGAGTTCTCGTTCGTGAACTACCTGCACTCGGTCGGCAGGCTCGACGAGTTCATCAACCTCGGCACGTTCACCCCGTATCGCCTGGAGATTTCCCGTTATCTGCAGTGGGTGGCCAACTCGCTGACGAAAGTGCGGGTCGAGTACGGCCGGACCGTCGTCGCCGTGGAACCTGTCATGGACGCGCCAGGGGCGGTCCGAGGGTGGCTGGTGCGCTTCTCCGACGGCGACACCATCCACTGCGACGACCTGATCATCGGGGCGGGCCGCGACGCCCACATCCCGTCGGTGTTCGCGGAGCTGCCTGCCGAGCGCGTCGTGCACAGCACCCAGTACTCCTCGCGAATCGCCGACCTGGACGCCGCCACCACCAAGCGGATCGTCGTCGTGGGCGGCGCGCAGAGCGCGGCGGAGATGCTGTGGGCCGCACATCAGGGCTTCCCCGGCGCGGAATGCACGATGGTCATGCGGACCATCGGCCTCAACGCCTACGAGGGAAGCAAGTTCACCAACGAGCTTTACTACCCGTCTTTCGTCGACGAGTTCCACCTGAGCCCGGCGGAAACACGGGTGACGATCCTGCAGGAGCTTCACCGCACCAACTACGGGGGGCTGACTCCGACGATGTTGGAGACGCTCTACCGGGAGATCTACCAGCAGCGGCTGACGGGCACCGAACGGCTGCGAATGCTGACGATGACTGACATCACCGCGGCGGCGATGGTGGGCGACGACGTGGTGATCAGCGTCCGCGATCGCAAGACCGGGCTGGCCGACGAGCTCCGCTGCGATGTGGTCATGCTCGGCACCGGGTTCGTCAAGCAGCCGCCGCGACTGATCCGCGCGATGGCGGACGCGGTGGGCGTCGACACGGTCGAGGTCACCCGGTCCTACCGGATGCGGCTGCCCGAGGCGGCGACCGCGCGGTGCTACCTGCAGGGCATCAACGAGGCCACCCACGGGATCGCCGACTCGCTGATCAGTGTGCTCGCGGTGCGATCGGCGGAGATCGTCGACGACCTCGTCGCCAGCCGCGTCGCGGCTTTATCGGCGTGACACAACCAAGGGGATGAGGAGATCGAGATGGAGATACACGGACTCGACCGCGACGGGCTGAAGGTCGACAACGGGTTGCGCGCCCAGCGGCTCCTACCCTGGCCCGTGCTCAACGCCCCGTTCGAGGCGTCGTGGTGCGTCGTGGAGCCTGGCGCCGAATCGGGCGCGCACGCCCACCACGAGTACGAGATCTGGGTGGCGATGACCGGCGCGGCCGAGATCATCACCGACGCGGGCACCGTGCCGTTCGTCGCGGGCGACGTCGTGCACTTCCTTCCGCACGAGCGCCACCAGGTCGTCAACCCTGGCACCGAGCCCTTCCAGATGTACGCGGTCTGGTGGGACGCCGACTTGGCCGCGGGCTTCACGCGCAGGCACGAGGACTCGGTGTGAGACCCGTCATCGTTGTGCCCGCGACGCCCACGACCAATGGAACGTTGCACGTCGGTCACCTGGCGGGCCCGTATCTCGCCGCCGACGTCTACGCCCGGTTCGAGCGGGCAGCCGGTCATCAGGTCTGCCATGCGACGGTGACCGACGACAGCCAGAGTTATGTGGTGACCTCGGCGCGCAGGCTGGGGACGACGCCGCGGGAACTGGTCGCGTCGGCCACCGCCGAGATCGAGGACTCGCTCAACGCCCTGGGTGCGTTGAGCGGAGGGCTGCCGCCGATCGATGACGTCTATCGCCGTACTGTCCTCGACTTCATCGGCGCCTTGCACGAATCCGGCCGGTTTCAGCGGCGGACGGTCGCCTTGCCCTACGCCGTCAACGCGAAGCGGTTCCTCTACGACGCCTTGATGACAGGCTCCTGTCCTGTGTGTCTCGCCGCCAGCAGTGGGGGAACGTGCGAGAGCTGCGGCCATCCCAACACTTTCGCTGAACTACTCGACCTGCGATATACCGATGATCCCACCGACACCGTGGTCACCCGTGAACACGAGATCCTCGTGTTGCCCTTGGAGGACTACCGGGACCGGCTTGCCGCGTATTACGCGACCAGGACAAGGTCGTGGCGTCCACACGCGAGGGCGCTGATCGACGAACTCATGGCGCGGCCGCTGCCCGAAATCCCGGTCACCATTCCCGGGGACTGGGGCATCCCGGCGCCGTTCGCGCCGACCCAGGGGCAGGTGCTTTACCCGTGGGTGGAGGCGATGCCCGCGGTCGTCTACGCGACCTGGTGGTTCGACGGTGGTCGAGAGCCGTCCGTCGACGCGCTCTGGCTGGCCGAACGCGACCCGCGGATCGTCTACTTCCACGGCTTCGACAACGTCTTTCACTGGGGTCTGCTCGACCTGGCACTGCTGCTCGCCCACGGCGACCGCTATGCCCTGCCCGAGAACAATGTCTGCAACGAGTTCTACGAGTTGGACGGCGAGAAGTTCTCCACCAGCCGCGGGCACCTGGTGACCGGTTCGGACCTGCTGGCCAAGGTGCCGCGCGACCTTGTCCGCTTCCACCTGTGCGCCGACGCCCCAGAGACACAGCGGAGCAACTACACCGAAGCGGGTATGCACGACACGGTCACCCGTGGGCTCGTCGAGCCGTGGAATCGCCTGTCCGACCGGCTCGATCAGGCAGGCTCTGGCCTGCCGCAGGCCACCACGGCGTCAGGTAGGCACCAGGCGCGGCTGATGGCCGACCGGTTCCGCCTCGGCTACGCCGTCGCCGACTTCAGTCCTCGACGCGTCGCGGAGACGCTCACCCAGCAGCTCGATCGCGTCAGCGGGTCGGTCGAGTTGCCCCTGGGAGATCTGCTTCTGCAGGTCAGGACCATCGTGGCGTTCAGCGCGCCGATCCTGATCGACGTCGCCGCCGCGCTGACCGACGCCGGGGTCGACCTGGCGCTGGACTCCTGCGCGGCGACCGAGGTGCCCATGTTCACGCTGCCCCGCCTGCCGGTCCTCGGTGGCGTGATGTCGACCAAGAGGGAGAACGTGTGAGACTGCTGGCCATCGAGACCTGTCAGTACCTGGAGTACTACAAGGGGCGTTATCTTCAGGTCGAGGATCTCGGCGCCGACCTGTACGTGCTCAACGGCGAGGGAACCGACGACTTCTGGCCCGCGGACCGATACCGGATGGCCGGGTCCCGCCACATCGAGGAGATCATCGCCGCGGCGAAGGCCTGGCACGGCGAAGTCGGCTTCGAGGGTGTGATGACCTTCTCCGAGTCGGCTGTGGTGACCGTCGCCGCGGTCGCGGAGGCGTTGGGACTACCGGGTATCGGCGTCGAGGCGGCCGTGGCCAGCCGCAACAAGATGGTCATGCGGGAGGCGCACGCGCGTGGTGGGGCGGCGCACCCGGCGTTCCGTTTCGTGACCGATGTCGACCAGGCGCGCGCCGCCGCGGCGGAGTTCGGCTATCCGGTGATCGTCAAGCCGACCAACGGCGCGGGCAGCAACTTCGTGTTCAAAGTGGACACCGAGGCGGAGCTGGTCGAGCGGGTCGGGCAGGCGTTGGTCGGCATGCGCGACATGTACTGGGCGGTCTCCGAGCCGGACGGGATCGACCTCGGACCGGCCGGGCTGCTCGTCGAGTCTTTCCTCGACGGCAGGGAATACCTCATGGAGGTGGTCGCCTGGGACGGTGAGGTCTACCTGGGGTCGGTGGTCGACCGGATCACCGCCGAGGGCGGCACCTTCGATGACGACGTGCACCACGCCCCGACCTCGATGAGCGCCGACGACTTGCGCGCGGTGCACGAGGTCGTCGCCGCGGGCATGCGGGCGCAGGGCCTGCGCCGAAGCATCGGGCACGCGGAGGTCCGGTTCCACGAGGGCAAGCCTTATCTGCTCGAAATCGCGGCCAGAGTCGGCGGGGGAGGCCTGGATCTGATCGCCAAGCTGACCGCCGACCACGACCCGATGGTCGCCGCGGTCGACATCGCCCGAGGGATCGCGCCTTCGGTGCGGCACTTCACCCCGACCGGCACGCACATCACCGCCATGTGCCTGATCAGCGAGGCCGGGGTGGTCAAGCACGTCACGGTGCCCGACGAGGTCAGCGGGTCGGACAAGGTGTTCCTGCTCAAGATCACCGCCCGGCCGGGTGACGTCATCCGCAGGCCGCCGGAGGGCAACACCATCCTGGGCTTCCTCGGCGCCACCGGTTCGTCGATGGATGACGCGTTCGCCACGATGAACCGGTTCGCCGACCTGATCGAGGTGACGTTCGAATGACCGACGCGCGTGACATCGACTATGACGGCAGGCGATTCCACCCTGTCGGCGACCCGTCGAGAATCGCCGTGTACCGGCAGCAGGACGACCTGCTCTGGGGTGAGTTCAGCGGCGGCGGCGCGCGGCGGGGGTCGCTG
>JALZNB010000230.1 GCA_030857905.1 Actinomycetota bacterium | reverse complement strand
GTCGCCACCGGCGAGTACGGCGACCTGGTCTCCCAGGGCGTCCTCGACCCGGTCAAGGTGACCCGGTCGGCCCTGGCCAACGCGGCGTCGATCGCGGCCATGCTGCTGACGACCGAGACCCTGGTCGTTGACAAGCCGGCCGAGGACGAGAACAACGGCGCGGCCGGTGGGCACGGGCACAGCCACTGACGCATGCAGCAGCACCCCCACGACCACCGTCGGGCTTAGGCCCGGCGGGGGTCGGGTGCGTTCATGTCGAGCTGCGCTCGAGATTGACGACGTTCGCGAGGGCTACTTTGACCGAAGTTCCGCAGCTGGCCGGCCGTTGAGGGACGTGAATGTGGGGGTTGACCTGCGCAGACGCGTGCCGGGCCGGTGACACGTCGTGTCACTAGTCCGGGGGTTGCCGGTTGCTGGGGCAGCGGTTCAGGCCTCGGGCGTGGTGTCCAGGCTGAGGATGCGTGGCGGTGCCGGGGTGTCGAGCTTGGCCAGGAGCCGCCGCTGCTGCGGGGTGGTCTCGGTGGTCTGGCGGTAGGTGCCGGCGTCGCCGGTGAAGTAGCCGACGTGCAGGCGTTGGAGCTCGCGGCGGAGGTTGGTCCAGGTCTCGCCGGTGCGGGTTGCGGTGATCCGGATCAGCAGCAGCGCGAGCCAGCACAAGATGACGTGGGCGCGGATGCGGTCCTCGAGGCGGTGGTGGACCGGGCGCAGGTCGAGGATCTGTTTCATGTCGCGCCAGCCGCGTTCGACCTCGAGCAGCTGCTTGTAGCCCGACGCGATGTCCTCAGCAGTTAGGTGGGGGTCGTTGCTGCGTAGCAGGTACTTGCCGTCCAGCTTCTCCTCCGCGGCGATCGCTCCTGCGTCGACGCGGAGCAGCCCACCGGCGGTGACGCGCAGGTAGCGGTTCAGCCCGGGTTTGGTGGAGAGCACCCCGCGCAGCTCGGCCCGTTTGGTCGTGGACAGCTTGTCGGTGCCGGCGATCATCTCGCCCAGCCGTTGGACCAGCCGGGTGCGGACGACCGCGTCGCGGTCGGCGGCCTCGGGGTTGTGCGCGATCACGAACCGGTCCCCGTCGCCGAGGCGGACCTGCTTGACCCGCAGGTTGTCGGCCACCTGTTGGTAGCGGCCGGCCCGGGCGAGTGCGGCGACCGCCTCCGCCGAGCCGGAGCGGAGCTTCTCCCCGAGGATGTAGCCGCCGCCGGCGCGTTGGAGGTAGCGCCGGTTCTCCGTCGAGGTGAACCCGCGGTCGGCGACCCAGACCACCCTCGCGAGGTTCCAGTCCCGCATGTCGTTCTTGACTTGGCGGTTCAGCGTCGAGTCGGCGGTGTTGCCCGGCCAGCACCACACCCGCACCGGGATCCCGTCGCGGGTCACCGCCATCCCGACCACCACCTGCGGCAGGTCGTCGCGGTGGTCCTTGGACTTTCCGAAGGTGCGGAACCCAGCCCGGCGGTCCGCCCCGGCGTGGCCGGCCTCGATCGGGCGGCCGTGCTCGTCGCGGCCCACCGGCTGGTCGGCCTGGTCGGTCTCGAAGTAGGTCGAGGTGGTGTCGAAGAACAACAGGTCGACCTCGAGGTTGAGCAGGTCCGCGGTCGAGGCGTACACCGTCTTGGCCAGCTCGGTCTCGACGCCGAGCAGCGCGTCCATCGCCCGATAGCAGGCGTCGTCGGAGACCTGGTCCAGACCACCGATGTGCACGTCGTGGGTCACCCACGAGGCCGCGGCCAGCTTCGACGACGGCGCCAGCGCCCGGTTGGCCACCAACGCGAACAACACCCGCTCGGTGGCCGCGGCGTCGCGGCGGGAACCGGCCAGCAGCCTGGTCACCGCGGCACCGATGCCGAGCCGGTTCCACAGCCCGTCCAACACCCACGCCCCGCCCAAAGGCCGGGACTCGGGTAAACGACAACCCGGCCGTCGAAGCCGGGTGCGCGCCGGGCAGCACCGGTGTGTCCACCAGCCGGGACAGTGAGGCGATCAGCCGCTCGATCCCGGCCCGGTCCACCTGCTCGGCCCTGCCGAAGTTGTACAGCACCCGCATCTTCGAGGTCTGCGTGGCCGCACCCCGAAGTGCCCGCCGGCGTTGAGCTGGTAGAAGTACCCGGCGGTCGAAACGGTGACCAGGTCACCGTCACCGTCCGGGTCTCGCACCTCGGCGTCGCTGATCCCGTTGCTCAGCGCGTGCCGTGAGGTCACGTCGACGAACCGGCGCAGGCCGGCGTTGTTGCGGTACAGCACCGGGGCCTGTTGGGCGCCTGGCAGGTGAACAGGTCGTCGTTGCCGTCGCCGTCGTCGTTGGTGTCGACGCCGTCGGCCGACCAGGTCTTGCTCTTCACGGCGAGGCCGGCCTGCGGGGCCGTGTCCTTGACGACCAGGTCGACTCGGGAGCCCGACGGGTCATCGGCTGGCGCGGTCGAGGCGTTCGAGCCTGCGGCCGTCGCGCTCGTGCCGACCAGCGAAAGCGGCAGGATGGTGGCGGTGGCGAGAAGCCCGTAGCCGATGGCAGATGTGCGCATGGTGCCCCCCT
>JALZNB010000225.1 GCA_030857905.1 Actinomycetota bacterium | reverse complement strand
ATCGCCAACCTGAAGACCTGGCGAATCTTGCACACCGACTACCGCCGACCACTCGCAACATTCGACACCACCATCTCAGCGGTGATCGCCCTGTACTTCTACGCCCGAGCCTGAATAAGCCTCTACGGTTGCTGGACCCAGGGGACGCGGTGTGAGTGTGTCGCCCTTCCGAAGGGTGGAAGCAGACGAACGAAGGAGCCCTGATAGTTGACCGAGTGCAGGATCAGCAGGGTCAGGTAGTGCCGTGTGAGGAGCCATGCATCCACGGTGAGACCGTCGAAGCGGTGGATGTCGCCGAGGGCACGCTTGGGGTGAACGATCTTGTTGCGGACGTTAACCACCGCGGCCGGTCCGTCGGCGTGGTTCTCGGCTGCGGCGAACGCCGCGAGCACGGGAAGCTCTGTGGGGTCGATCTCGCACGGAATCCGGGCCTGCTGAAGCAGGCGGCGGAGGCGTTTGTGGCCTGGCCAGTTGTTGCTGTTGCCGTACTGCTTCGGTGTCACCTGGCCGCCAAGCACGAGGGTGATCCGTTGGAGGTTCTCCAGGGCGGGGAAGGCGGTCAGTATCCGTTGTTCGAGGAGCCCGGTTCCGACCGTCTGTATCGCCAGGATCATCTGCAGTCGTAGCGAGTCTCGGTGCGCCGGATCGGCGAGCGTTGGCAGTGCGCAGCGCAGGAACTCGATCAGGTCATCGGCGTGGATCGGGTGTAGCCAGCCCATGTCGACCTGTTTCGCCGGGTCGCAGATCGGCGCTGTCCATTCCTCCCATACGACTTCGCCTGTCGGGTCGTAGCCGACCGGCAGCGCTGGAGCCATCGACCGGCCGAAGACGAAGGAGAAGCAGACTCGGAGGTCGTCGAGGATGCGTTTCGCGTGTTCGGGATCGAAGGTGGCGTCGTCGACCCGTCGCACCTGCATCACGTGCGTCATCACGAACGCCGGGCCGTGGGCGATGTCGTGCATGGCAGTGTTGTAGTCAGACCGCCGATCGATGATCAGGTTCCACCCGTCGATCTCGGCCTGCCATCGTCCGTTCCAGCAAGCGTCCTCTGTGGCAAGCCTGAGGGTGCTGAAGATGCTCGGCAGATTGATCCAGTGTGCGATGAGCCGGTGGATCGGCGCGTTCGGCGCACCCCGCTCGGCCCCGTTCATCCAGCCAGTCGAGCGGCTTTCGCGCGATGCGTGTGAGGTCCATGTTGCACCGTCACGGCGCCGTGGCAACCCATCCATGGCAAGTGCACCAAGTCCACCTCCTTCTCCCGACTTCTCCACCCACCTGAGCAATGGCGTGCCCGGGAACGTCAGGTGGACCTCGTAACGCAGGTCACCACCATCAACGGCTGTCTCATCGTGTAACGCGATGGATTCGCCATCATCGTTGAAACCATAAACCGGTTGCAGTGGCCTGTGGAGTTCCTCGGCCGGGAACAGTTCGCTCCACGCGGCTCCGTTCATCAGGTGGCTCCTGTCATCGACGCTAGGCCGCCCGCAGGACAGCCCGACAGACTACGTCCACCGAACCCACGACACCATCCCGTTCACCCGACCGTGACCGCCCTTGAGGTACGAGGTCATGCACACGCGTCGTCAATCGACCCGGCACCGACATCGGCAACTGACACGGCTCCGGTCGAAGCGTGCCGATGGACGTCCCGCCTCCGAATACGCGCGCGGTGGGTGCTTGTTATGATATCCGGTTGATCTCATCATCGTGAGGCGGAAATATGAGCACGAGTCGAGCACGCCGTGGACTGCACCTGACCTTCACGACGACCACGTGCCGGTGTGGTGACAAACGCGTGTATGGGGCCACATGCACGACCTGCGGGGAACGGCCGCGAGCGCACGAAGCGAACATCCCCGTGCAGCGGCGCCAGCGCGTCGCCGCCCAGATCCGAGCGGTTGATCCCGACTTGGCGATGGTCGAGTTCTCGCTGGAGGCCCCGGAGGTATGGCGGGAACTGTTCACCGAGATCGACTCGTGGATGCCGGACTTCTGGGCGGCACTTCACGACCATGAGAGCGGCTTGGAGCGGGCCAAGGTCCTTACCTCGAACCTACATCGTATGCGGCGGTCCTTCGACGCTGTCGCCCGGTTCCGCCCGTGGCGCGGCCTATATCGCGAGTTCGCCACCGTTCTGGACAACCTGTCCGGAGTCTGGGAGGCGACCCTTACCGCTTACGAAGCGTCCACTCTCATCGAAGCCCAACGAGCTCAACGATCGCTTCAGGCATGTATCGATGAGGCTGGTGACGCGCTCGGCCGGTGGAATGACGCTGCCGACCAGCTCATCGAACTGGTCACCCTCCGCTCGGGCGACATGGTGATTGCGTGCATCACCTCTGCGATCGACGCCGGCTCCTCAGGCCGCCAGATCGCAGATCGGCTGCTGGCGCGCACAGCGGTCACCGGCCCTCTTCCTCCCGGAGTGGTGGAGATGCTTGCGGGCTACGCCCAGATCACGAGGTTGTTCGGCGAGCACGAGGCGGTCCTTGACCGGGCCGAGCACTTGGTCGCCGTGCTTCGACACCACGGTCCCCGGGCCGTATCGCTGCTCGACGACGACTTCTACTTCGAGCAGTTCGCGCGGGCGCTCAGCGAGATCCAACGCTCGGGGAGCATCCTGTACGCCATCGCCACCGTGTGTGGTGGCGAGCGCATGAGCATCGACACCGCGCTGCGCTACCTCCACGACACCGTCGAGTCAGCGACTCGACACCCCCTTGCCCTCGTCGCCGCCCTCGAGAACGGCACCGGATACCGCGCCGCGTACAGAAGCGGCGCGGCCAAGTGCATCCGGACCGTCCGGACCGCAGGCCACCCACTCCTCGCCGAGGATCTGGACCTGGACATTCGCAACGTGGTCGCCCACCGCGGGTATCGACTCCCCGCCGACGGCGGCGTCGATGTACTCAACGACAGCGGCAACCTCAAGAAGCACGTCTCCGCCGCCGAACTGGTCGACCTTGTCTCCGGGGCAGGAATCCACACCCTGGCACTCATCGCAGGCACCGTGCTCTTCGCCGCCGAAGCTGGCCTCGACATCCCCCGCCTGGTCGAAGAAGCAGGCGCCTACCCGATCGAGCAGAAACTGACCATCACCGCCGTAGCCCACGGCTGGTCCCCACCACACATCATCGTCAGCGACGACGGAACCACGATCGAGATCCACGACGCCCCGCCGATCACCATCGCGGCCAACGTCACCGAATCGCACAACCTCACCGTCGTGCTCGGCATGGTCACGCAGCTAACCCCATCCGTCGAGCGCATCCTCGTCCACGACGGCCAGGACGTACCCCTCACCGTCGATGTCGCACTCGCCCGAAACACCATGAACGGCGAGGGCGACTACCACCACGCCCTCAAATGGCTACCGTTCACCCACTCCCTACGCAGAGGCGACCTACCTGCCACCCCCATCACCCTCTGGCGCGCTCTCGTCCTCGCACGCGCCCGACAAGCAGTCGCGCCAGGCGCGGCGACCGCCATCCGCAACCTGATCGCCCTCCGTGTCATCGTCCGCGAATGCGGCGACCACGAATCGGATCCACACCTCACCGAACTGATCCAGGACTTCCGCAACCACCTCACGCCAGCCAGCGGAATGAGCCTGCCACCACTCCACCTCGGCTAGGCCGCGTTCCTACGCAGCGGCGGTCGTCGCCCTGTGCCTAGATCGACGAAACCGCGTCGGTCGCCGGAGAAGTGCTGCCCTGGGACTCGCGCGGACGGGACGGTGCCCCGCCCCCAAGGGCGCTACTCGGGCGCGGACAGCCCGAAACTTGATTCCACCACCAGGCTGCCGACGTGAAACCACTGGTCAGCCCTGTTCCCATCCTTTGGTACTCCCGCCGGGGGCACTCATCTGATCAGGCGTTTCCAGAGTTCAGTTTTATGTCTCCCGTGAGGCTGGCATAGCGGCAGAAACGCTCATCCCCAGGTCGACTCTGTTCCCGTTGGTCTCCTACGGGGGTCGGCCCGCGCTGGTTGCTCCTGTAGCGTGTTCGGACTGCGTGAGCACACGCTGCACTTCAACCAACCGCTCGGCGACATGGGCGGACGTTGCGAGCAGGTCACGTGCCCGGCCTTCACACGAACCTGTGGCAGCACATTGGCCTTCGTCAACGTTACGGATGGCCGGTGTGACAAGTGCTGTGGAACTGCCGAGGCGATCTTCGCGGTAATTATGAGAAGTCTCGGGCGACGCGGGATGGCTTGTCGGAGATCATGGGTGCACTTCCGACCGCTATCGCCGGGTGTTGCGTGCGGGATGCGGCAGTTGTGTTTGTCATCGCAGCTCCTTGTCGAGGGTTGTGCGGATTCGCCATCCGTGCAACGTCTGGGGCGGTTCGGATCCGTTGGCCTCGGTCGTCGGGGCCGCCTGCTCTGCGGCGAAGCGGGCATCGTCGGGCCGGTCAGCGGCTGTGTAGATGCGTTCCAGCTCGCGCCACACCCGAACTTCGGCTCTCCGGTCGCCGGTCTTCGCGAAAGTCATGGCAGCGGCGACGAACGCTGTCACGGCGTCGGCGAACCAGCCCGCCTGGTGGAACACCACCCCCAGGTTGCACCACGTCTGTCCTTCGCTGCGCCGGTCACCGCATTCCTCGAAGGTGGTACGGACGGCCAGGAAGATGTCGATCGCTTCGCCACGCTCGCCGATTCCGTGTAGAGCGATTGCCACATTGCCTCGCGCCATCGCTTCGTGGAGCCGGTCACCGATGTCCCGGAAGATCTCGACTGCAGTGGTGTGCGCGTAGACGGCTCGCACCTGATCACCCAGGTGCTGGAGCGCGATGCCCGCGTTGCTCCACGCCGCCGCCTCGCTGCGGCGGTCGCCAAGTTCCTGGAACAGGTCGATCGCGTAATGGTGCTGAGTCACGGCTCCTGCGAAGTCTCCCATTCCCTGCAGCGCCAGCCCCAAGTCGTCCCACACCCGCCCTTCAACGTCCAGGCTGTCGAGAAAGACGCGACCGGCCAATCGGGCGGTGTTCAGGTTGCCGAGGGCCTCCTGGAACCGGCCGGCCTCGATCAGAGCGGCTCCCAGGTTCACAATCGCCCGCACAGTCCCCTCCAGGTCGCCCAACTGTCGAACCGCCCGGTCAGCGATCTCCGCGACGGCGACCCAGTCGGCCACGTGACCCCGCCAGGACAGGAAGCCGCTCAGAATGGCGGCCAGGTCCACCGCCAGCACGTCCCGCGAGGTCTCCCCCGCCACAGCCACCGCGGCGACCAGGCAGGCTCGTTCCGCGTCCAGCCAGGCCAGTGCACTGTCCCAGTCGCCGAAGGGGTTTTCCGTCGGCGACGGCGCGTGCGAGCGAATCGTCGCCATCCATTCCAGTGCGGCCCGCGTGATGCCGAGGTAGTGGTCGAGCACCCGGTCGGTCGCCGTGGCCAGGTCGGTCTCTGTGAGCCCCAGATCGGCGACGGCGTACCGGGTGACGGCGAGCCGCAGCAGGTCATGGAACTCCCAGCGCCGCGGGCCGCCCAGTAGCAGGTGGGCGCGGGTCAGCACACGCAACCGCGTCCGCGCCACCGTCTCATCCGCGTCCAGCACCGCCGCGGCGGCGGGCAGGCCGGTGTCCGGGCCGGGCGTGATGGTCAGCAGGCAGAGCAGCCGGGCCGCCTCCGGATCGTGGGCGCGCATTCGCTGCCAGGACGCCAGGAATGCGGCGGGCACGCCGCCGTCACCGTCGTCCAGCACAGCTAGCCGAGTTCGCGAGTCAGCCAGGTCGGCGGCAAGCTCTTCGATGGTCAGGTCCGGTTCCTCAGCCAGGACACCAGCGGCGATCACCACCGCTTGGGGCAGCCGACCGCACCACCGCAGCACCTCCGCCAACGCGCCGGTCTCGGCGGCGAGCCGGGGATCGGTCGGCTCGCCCCGGTCCCGGGTACCCTGGTCCAGCACCGCCCGCACCAGTTCCGTCGCTTCGGCCGGAGCCAGCACCCCCAAGTCCACCCGTCCGACGCCGGGCAGCGGCACGGTATCGCGGGACGTGATCAGCACCCGGTGGGCACGCGCAGCCATGGGCGTGGGAAGCAAATCCCAGACCTGGTCGGGGTCCGCCGCGTTGTCTAGCACCACCAGCACCCGCTCATCCTGGGCGGCCAGCGCGTCGAGACGCGCGTGGTAGGCGGCAGGCTGTTGGGCGGCGTCCCCCGGGATTCCTTCGGCCGGCACCCCCAGTGCTCGCAACACCGCCGCGAACACCTGCCCGGGCCGCACCCGGTTCGCCACGAGGAGGTCGTACCCGCGCAGGTCCACGAACACCGCGCCACCGCGGAACCAGCCCCGGCCCACCGCGTCCGCCGCAGCGCGCCGGACGAGTGTGGTCTTGCCGATCCCACCCATCCCCTGTACGACGACGCCAGCGCGCGGACCAGGAGCACCAGGAGCCAGGACGGCGGCCAGCCGTGCGAGGTCCGGCTCACGGCCCACGAATACGTCAACGCCGGACTCAGCGTGGATCGCAGTGACCACCGCACTGCTCCCGGCGGCGGCCGACAGGTGGATGTGCTGCGTGTTGTGGTCGCCGACTTGCACGCCTTGCCCGAACCGGACGTCGACCACCGGCCGGTTCGGATCATCAGCGGACCTGGTCACCGCGCTGGCCGCGGGCCGGAATTCGATGTCGTTGAGGTGCGGGCGCCGACCCACACCCCCTGCGACTCGCCGACATCAACCGTGAACGTGCCACCAGCCCGGTCGAGCAGCGAGCGAGCGGCAGCAAACAACTCGTCGTTCGGTCCAAGGGTCATGCCGTCAACGGGCCGGATCAGGTCGTCCCGGGTCCGCTGTTCCTCGTCCGGCGTGGCATCACCCTGCCTGGCCTGCTCCAGCTGCTCGACAAATCTCGCGCCGAACCGTCGGCGCGCCCCGTCAATCAGGTCGGCGCAGGCGTCTTCCACCGCTAGTGAGACGGTGTCCTTCGCCTCGGCTGCCACGACTGCGGCCAGCCCAGCCAGCGGATCTCTGAGCATCGCGCCTCCCCGCGCTCCGACAAGGCTCCAGTGTGCCGGGGAAACCGATGTTCGACCAGGCTGCTCTGAGGGAGATCATTTCTCTTGAGCGAGGTCGGTGGTTGTAGCAGCGTGGGCGGCTTGGCGGATACTGGTGGCAATCGGTGGGGCGGCTCCGGGGAGGGGTTGGGTGTGATCGGGTCGGTGGAGCTTGTAGTCGCGGCGTTGGCTGCTGGTGCGGCGGCTGGTGCTGGTGAGACAGCGTCGACCGCGGTGAGGGACGCGTACTCGGGGGTGAAGACGTTGGCTCTGCGTGTGCTGCGCCGTGCGGGGTCGGTGCCGCCTGCGGTGGTGGCGGTGATAGAGAGCGACGCGGTCACGGCCGTCGACGACGAGAGTGGAGCCGAGCAGAGACGCGAACTGGCGGCCGCGTTGACCGCAGCGGATGCCGGGGCGGATGAGCATCTGCTGACTGCGGC
>JALZNB010000192.1 GCA_030857905.1 Actinomycetota bacterium | reverse complement strand
CCTCGGCGCCGAGTGCAAGCACACCGCGCGCGCGTTGCTGTTGCTCTGCGCGGGAGACCTGCGCGCACAGGACACGGGTGCGCTGTTCCTCACCGCTCCGAGTGAGATCACCGAGGAACAGCGGATCGAGTGGGGGATCGAGCCGGGGTTGAAGTCCGCCGGGAGCGTGCCGCTCCGCGACCGGTTGTTGACCCGGACCAAGCTCGCCAGTCTCCCGGCACTGCGTCCGCTGATCGCCGACACGATCGAGCTGGGCACGATCGGGATGCTCGGCGGACCATACGGATCATGCAAGTCATTCGTTGCCCTGTCTTGGGCCGCGTCGATCGCCACCGGACACCCGTGGTTCGGCCGCGAGATCGCCCGACCAGGACTGGTGATCTACGTCGCCGATGAAGGCGCGTCCGGCATCAACGGCAGGCTCGCGGCGTGGGAAGCGGACACCGGGACGGACATCCCGGACACGCCCTGATCTCGCTGCCCATGCCGGTGAACCTCGGTGCGCCCGGAGAGGTGGCCGAGTTCTGCGAACTGATCGCCGAGCACAAGCCCGCGCTCGTGATCCTGGAGACGCTGAACCGCTGCGCCGTCGGCCTGGAGGAGAACTCGGCCACGGACATGGGACGAGTCGTTAGCGCGATGTACGAGATCCAACGGGCCACGGCCGACGGGTCGGTGTTCATCGTCCACCAGGCGGGCAAGAACGGGGAGATCCGAGGCTTACCCAGCCTCGGAGCAGGCATGGACACCGTCTACACGACCAAGGGCAGCGCGGCGGCCGTGACACTCGCACGGACCAAACGCAAGGACGGTGCCGCTGACGACGAGCTGTCACTTACCCTCCGACAGGTCACCGAATCAGCCGTTCTCGGCCGTGTCCGCCTCCCGGACATGGCACCCCGCAACGACGAACGCCTCATGTCCGCTTTCGTGTCCGCCTCCAGCGCCACCGGAACTTTCATGGCACAGATCCGGGAGGTCGCTGGGTTGGTGCCCTCATCGTTCAGCCGCACTCTAGATCCGTTCAGCGTGTACGTGCTGGGCCTGCTGGCAGACGCCTCGTGAGCCGCGAGCCGCGTCCGCCATCGGATGCCGAGCTGGAGGCGCTGGCCGGTCGAGGCCTGCTGAAGGCTGCCCGGCGCGATGTTCGGCGACGTCAGGCCGCCGGGATTTTGCTGGACGAGGCGCTGGCCGAGTTGGGTCGCGCGACGAACGAGGACGAGGGGAGAAGCCATGAGCGAGGACTACGGATGGGACGACACGGGCGCGGTGGGCCCGGCGACGGTGGCCGAGCTGCCCGCGCTCGCGTGGCTGCCGCCGGACGGTGTGCGCGCGGGTGCTGGCGTCGTGCCGCTGCTGGCCGATGTGGACGGGTCGGCGCTGCCGATGGCCGGGCCGTGCGATGTCACCTGGGACGGTGCGGCGTGATCTACCAGACGAAGGACCGGGCGATGCCGGTCGGGTACGTGCCGAACGACGTAGCCGACCGTGAGACGCGGGCCGGTGCCGCCGATCGGCGGTGGCGGTCGTGGTCGCGTCCCGGCTGCGGGTCGACGCACGCGGGCTACTCCGTGGACACGCGGGCTGCCGCGTGCAGTAGCTGCGTCGCCCGGATCCGTCGGGGTCTGCCGATCCTCGACGCGAAGGGGCTGTGGGAGGAGGCGTTGGAGCACAAGGACGACGTTCCGTTGCTCCTCGCCGACGTGCGCGCGTTCGCCGAACTTAAGACGGCATTGGAGGAGTCGCCTGAGTCGGTGCACGCGGACGCGATCACGGACGATGTCGAGTGGGTCGTGGCGGCGGATGGTCGGCTGCTCCGTGCCTCGTGCGAGGGTCCGGCCGGTCCGAAAGCGGGCGGTGTGCGGATCAGCGATCTGTTCGTGTGCTTGGGATGCCGAGGGCGTATCGCCTGATCGCGAGATGTGAGACCGTCCGGTTCATGGCGACCTATGACGATGCACAGGGCTGGGGCTGTCAGAACGAACAGCGGTGGCCACCGCCCGAGACGCCTGGCATCGTCACGGTCGGCGACCGGACTTTTCATCGCAACGAAGAGTGTTCGGGCTACATGCAGGGCGTCCGCAACTCGATTAAGCATGGGCGGGCGCTCAACCCGATCGAGCAGGTAACTGCCCGGCAGGCACGGGAACGCGGCAAAGGCCGGTGCAACGTATGCTGGAAAAGGTGGACCGCGTTCTAACGAGCGCGCTTGTCTTCGGTGAACCAGCGCTCGACGGCTTTCTCCGCTCGCTGCCGCTCGGTCTTCGCGGCCACCCGCGCCTCGTCGGCGCGTTCGCCTTGATGAACGCCACGCTGAAGTCGCGAGGCATCCACCGCCGAGTCCGCGACCCGCTGCGCGAGCTTGTCGGCTTCCGCCTCGTGGCGAGTGCCGCGGAACATGTCCACGAGCATGCCCGCATACACGTCGGCTTCAAGCATCTCGCGCTTGGCGCGTTGGCGGAACAGACGTCGCTGTTGGTCGTCGATGGTCATACGGCTCATCGTGCCAGCGGTCCGCCGATGGACCTGAGTAAGAAGAACGTGAACATGGGCTCAGTGCAACTGCGTTGCCCGATTGCTGGGATCGATGTACGGGAGGGACGCAGTGGCACGTGAGCATGAACGGGCGAAGGCGGCGTGCGGAAACGCGTTGATCCGCTGGCGACTGACGCCAGGGTTGAACCGCGGGCGGTTGTTCCCGCTCGACTCGGCGCAGGCTGCGGACGTGCTCGGCCTGGCCCATGCGGCGGCGGCGGTGGAGGTGCTGTTGTGGGCGCGGGCGTTCGATGACGCAGCACGCGGTAGCGACGGCATCACGGCGTATCCGGGTTATCCGGGGAGGAGCGCGTTGCCGTTGGAGATGAAGGCGGCCCGGTACGCAGCCAACAAGGGTGTCCACCTGCTCGTGGAACTTGCGCACGTGGACCATGTCCCGACCATCGGGGGCTGGGGGATGGTTCCGTTCGGTAGCGCTCTCGTCGCACCGATTCTGCGTTGGGTAGGTGACTCGTCGCGGTTACCGGCTGTGAAAACCGACAATCGCGGATGGGTCGACCGAGGGGACCAGGAGACGCGGGACGCGTTCGAGGCGCACTGGTGCGGGAAGCCGGTGGCGACCGGGTTGGGTGAAGTGGAGGTATGGTTGGAGCGTTGGTGCCTTTCCTGACTCATGATATGCTCCCGCTCCCATATCGTGAGTCAGAATCTGGTTCCGAGCGAGGCCGCCGCCCTTCCCGCCACACCCGCTGATCGGCTGGCCGAGCTTGATGACGCCGCCAGTACGTCCGCACCCAACGTCCGGTGAACACGATCCGCGCCTACGCTGCCGACTGCCGAGCGTGGATCGACTACACCTCCACGCTCGGCATCCCGAAGATTCCGCGACCGCAGGGGCGCTCGTCGGTTTCGTCGCGTGGCTCGAACAGACCGGTGCCGCACTGACGACCGTGGATCGTCGGCTGGCCGGAGCTGTTGTCGGCCTACGGCAGCGAGGTGCGGAGCCCGCGAAGGCGCCGACCGAAGCGGCACGGGCCGCCCTGAACGGTTACCGGCGGCGGCTCGCTGAGGCGGGCGAGCAACGCGGCCGCAGCAAGGCTGCGGTGATGACCGTGCAGAACCCGCGCGCGATGAGCGCGGCGTGCCCGGACACCCTGTCCGGCCTGAGGGACCGTGCGTTGGTGTTGCTCTCGTTCTCGATCGCGGGCCGCCGCTCCGAGGTTGCCGGGCTGCTGGTTTCCGACATCGTCCAAGCCGATGAGGGCTTGGTCGTGACGATCAGGTTCGGCAAGACTGGCGGCAGGACCGTCGCCGTGCCGTACGGCTCGCACCCAGGGACGTGTCCGGTGCGTGCGTGGCGGGCATGGCTCGCCGCGTCCGGTATCACTGAAGGCCCCGTCCTGCGCCGCATCGACCGGCACGGGCGAGTGCTTGGAGGACTCGCTGGGCAATCAGTTGGCGCAGTAATCACGCAGGCTGGTGAACGTGCCGAGGTGGTCGCGCATTTGACGGATCATTCCGCTCGTGCGGGCTTGGCAACTGAGGCGAGGCGTGCCAGACACGACGTGAAGACGATTTCTCGGCAGACAGGGCACTCGCCGAACTCGGCTGTCTTGTACGGCTACCTACGGACTGTCGGACCATGCGGTGAGCGGTATCGGACTTTGATCGACAGGTTTACTCGGGAACGGTCTTGCTTATCGGCGGATGCGGGACCTAAAGCGGGACGGGCTGCGCTGAAATCCGCTGAGTCTGGATCGGACATTATTCATCTCAACGTAGGCGGAGTAGAGCTTGGGGATTATGATTAGGAAAAGAACGCTCAAGTAAGTCGATCCCGCTAGGACGAAGGCTGACCACGGTGGGCCTAGGATTGTCTGTCCGCTTACATTGTTTTCCGGGGTAGTCGTATTTAGTCCGACGACTATCGCTACGGCGCAAAAAACGCAAATCAATAGAGCTGTCAGAAGATGTGCGACAGCCTCATCGATACCGTCTCGCTCTACGTCTAGAGTGGCGTCTTCCATTCGATCCGTGAGCTTCAGTCTCAGTGTAGATAGCTGGGCGAATACCCCAAGTATTCCTCCGCTGAGCAGCGTCACGCCTGTAAGTAGTGGTATCGGAGCCATGACTACCCACTTGGCTATGAGTCCCCAAATCAAGACTACTGCGGAAGGCGCAACGAGCGACGTACGTGCCCAATGGTCCGGTGTCGTGCCTCCGTCCGCAGTATCGTTGCTCAGACCCTTCCAGTGACCTCTAATGATCGGCGCCAAGTTCAGTCTGCCTGTCACGGCTACTCCTTCGGCGGCGGCCATCCGCTCCAGTCGAGGGTGCCGCTGAGATTGGGCTGCACCCGGTTGACTACTGCCCTTATTGAAGCATGGAGCACCGACACTTCTGGGGCGTTGGCCGTGCAGATTTTGTACGTGAACACATCGGGCAGGCGGCTCGGACTGATCTTCTTTTTCTTTCCTGAGATCGGGTCAGAGATCTCGATCTTGGTCTCGTCGAAGTCGATGCCTTCCAGTTCGTCGGCAACTAGCAACGCAACCGAACGCGCGGCATCGTGGCCTTCGACCTTTTTTCCTGACCTGACACCCAGGACCCACTGCTTCACGATTCCTAGGGCCTGAGTGCGAAGGCTCTCCCGTGTGATCTCGACTCGTAGATCGAGTTCGTCTACTTCCCTTTTTCGATCTGTTGTTACCTTGTGACGCTTAAGGAAGATCGTTTCCGCTGCTGCCTTTTCCATGAACTTTGTCAGTGTATCTTCGTCGACTAGCGGATTGCCAACAAGCTTCCACCATGGCGGAATTTTCCCGTTCTCAGCTGGAATTGCCGCAGCCTTCGACCATTGACTGATCCATTTGAGGAGTGGTGACCTTGGGCAAGCGCGACTAATGCACTCCAGGGCAAGGACTGCCTCTTTGTCTCCATTGCCCTTCGGCATGATCAAAGCCCCTCGATACTTTCTCGAAGGGAAATGTTTGCTGATGTCCAAGTCCTCGTCATCCATGTTGTCGGGGTCTGCCATGGCCAAATCGTGGCCAGTCTGAACTCCGTAGCTCATGGTGAACGTAATGGTTTCACTCATTATGCCGAACTCGTCCACCGTGAAAATGGGCTTCGAGTTGTCCTCGTTAGTGCTTTCGTCCTCGGGTTCGCTCACGTGAGGTACTCCCCGTTCCCGCTTCTCTTTGTTGGCGGAGAGGATCTGCTGCAAGTGATTTGAGTATTGCCAGCTTTCCTTTTCGTTGCTCGTGATAAAAGGAATTTCGAGTCGACCATTCCTGAGTCTCAAAGTTAGTTTGAAAAGGCGGAATCCGTAGCTCGTCATGTTGAATCACGCCTTTCCAAGTCGTACGGCTGCCACATCGGCCCACTCATACGCCTCGTAGTCCCGGTTGAGGTCGATCAACGACACCGATTCCACGGTTACCTCCACCATGTGCTCGCTGTGCACGTTCAGGCCGTTGGCCACGGGTTCGGTAGGTCCGGCCGCGTTCGAGTAGCCCAGGGATACATGCGCTCGGAAGCCTTCCTCGGGCTCGGGCACGTTGTCCGGTCCCCACACGTCGCCGATCGCGGCCCGGATCGCCAACCGCAGCTCGGCCAGCGGCTTCAACGGCCGAGCAGGCATCTGGATCGACTCCGGGTCCACGTGCGCGGGGCCGATGACGACCGTGAACGGTTCCAGCTCAGCACAGCGCTTCTGGGCGGCCGTGACGATGCGGTCCACGTCGCCGCGGGGCACCTCGTCGGTGAACCCGATGCCCTGGAGTGTCAGGTGCAGCCACTGCACGGGGATCGCGTCCAGCATCGGTAGAGCGGCCAGCGCAGGCGCGTAGTTGGCGACTAGCCGTTGCGCTGCGGGCTGGTCAGCGAACGTGACGTGCCACGTGTAGAACGACCGGCCCACCTTCCAGCCCGGTCGCCACCACCAGTGGTCGCGCATCGGCTCCAGTTCGGTCACGTGCTCAGCTCCTTGGTCACGGTGTCACGGCGGAAGTCGGTGACGGCATCACGGATCCGCCGGGCGACCGGATCGGTCGTCCCACCGGTCTGGGCCGCTGTCACGCCGACCTCGGCCACGCGGTGCACCAGCGGGCGGACGCGGTGCGCGGACGCGGTGTCCAGCACCGGTCGGAGAGCGTCTTCAGCGGCACCCAAGCTGCTTAGGACCAGGGGAGCCTTGACCTGCTGGAGACGGGTTATCCGCTCCGAACCTCGGTTGCGGCGGTCTTCGGGCGTGGCCTCGAACGCGGCGACGGCGCGGTCGGCGAACATCAGCGCGTCGTCCGCCTGGCCGAGCGCCAGCTCCGTGTCCGACCACAGCGATCCGGCGCGCTCGACCGAGCACGTGAGCGGGCCGGACAGCTCGTCCTCGACATGCTGGGTGGTCTCGCCGATCCGTTGCGCGCGGCGAAGCGCTGCGGTCGCCCGGTCGGCGTCTCCGGCACGGGCGAGATCGAGCGCCAGCGCGCTGGACAGGAACAGCTCAACGCTGCCCGTGTTGGTGTAGTTCAGGCCGTCGGCGGCGTACTGGGCCGCGGAGTCGTAGTCGTTCTGCCAGAAGGCTGCGGTGTGTTGTGTGGCGCGCACCCACGCGCGCAGAGCAGCGTTGAAGTCGGCCCGTTCGGCGCACATCCACGCGGCCCGTGTGTGGTCCTCGGCGGCGTCGGCGCGGCCGAGGTCGACGGAGATCCAAGACAGGACGTTCAGCGACCACCCAGCGGCGGCGTACAGCTCGCGGGTGTGACGCGGTGCCTGGTGGCCGGACAGCAGAGTGAACGCCCTATCCCGCAAGGCCTTCGTGCGAGCGAACAACGGCAACATCGGCGTCTTCAGGTACGAGTGCGCGATGCGGCGGACGTCTGCGTGCATCTGCTCGACGGTCAGCTCGCCGACGTTCGTGGACTCCGCCCACGCCAGGAAGTCCGAGGATTCGCTCGCCGCGCTCATTAACACCTCCTCCACGTCGTTGACCCGATGCCTGGCGAGAACGTCAACCCGAGGTGCCACCGCCAGCTCGCGCGCGTTCGGGTCGGAGAACCCGAGATCTGCATCGGAGGCCACTCCGAGCACTGCGCGTAAGGCGGCCCGGTAGTGCTCTGAGGGGCGCACGAACGCGCCACGCTCCATCTTCGCGACGTAGTGCGCGTCAAGCGCGACGTTCTTGCCGGTATTGTCCTGAAGCCATCCGGTCACTGCCTCGCCCAACTCGCGCCTGGACATGTGCACGCCGGGGACCTGGCGGGACGCGGTGGACTCGCGTCCCGCTCGGAGAAGGCGGTTCGGCTCCGGCACGACCTGAGACTAGCCGTCAAGAAGGTGCGCCAGTGCTCTGCGTGCCCCGTGATGCCCCGGTCTGCCCGTCATCTAGATCAGCCTCGGACGCAACGAGGCCGTCTTTACGAACTCGTGGAGACGGCCTCGGGATCACCGCGGATTCCTGCCGGGTACGCCTCACGTTCGATATTCGCCCCTGACGCGCTTCGTCGGGACCTGGCGATGATCACCGGTGACCTGCCGACGCCATCCGCGGCTTCGGCGCTGATCCGACCGGTTCGCGCCGCCGCGCGGTGCACGGCCGAAGTGAGGTGCGAGGTCTGGTTCGCACCATTCGCGGTTGATCTTCCGCCCGCCCGTCCCCGTTCCTCGCCGAGGCGCTGAGCCATCTACCAAGATAAATGTGCGCGTTATTAGTGCAATTTTCAAATTAACTTTGCGGTATCTTGATGATGGATAACTAGTCAAGAGCAAACCCCAACTACAACAAGACGCCTCGACAACACGAAGTTCCTTGCTGCGTCGATGTGGTCCACACCTTCCAACACCGAAGAGACGCTCGAATGGCGTCAAATCTTTTGGGTGCGGTGGTCACGGAACTGGCATATCGGTGCTGTGGTGACGGTCGCCGCACTAGCTGCCAGCGGGGATCGCGAGAAGTTCGCCGTCGATGATGGTGACGGCGTTGCCGGTGAGGTGCACACGGTCGCCGCGGACGGTGGTTCGGATCAGGCCGGTGCGGGCGGACACCTGCAATCCGACGAGGGTGTCGCGGCCGAGGTGCGCTGACCACAGGGGTGCGAGAGCGGTGTGCAAGCTGCCGGTCACGGGGTCCTCCGCGATGCCGCAGGCGGGCGCGAAGAACCGGGACACGAAGTCGTAGCCGCCGTCCGGGTCGGTCGCCCGGGCGGTCGGGGCGATGCCGCGCACTCCGTTCTCCACCGAGACCCGGTTGATCGTCGCCATGTCGGGCGCGGCCTCTCGTACGGCTACTTCATCGGGCAGGACAACGATGAGGTCGCCGAGAGCACCCGTGCTGTAAGCCGTGACGGGCGTGGTGCCGAAGGCATCGCCGAGCCCGGCGGGCACCGGGATCTCGGTCACGGGTGCGGCCGGGAAGTCCAGGGTCAGGGAACCGTCCTCATGCGTATGGGTGATCAGGACACCGCTACGGCTGCTGAACCGGACAGTGCCGGGAGTTCCGCGGTCACTGTGCATCGCGTGGGCGGTGGCCAGCGTGGCGTGACCGCAGAGATCGGCTTCGACCGTGGGGGTGAACCAGCGCAGCGCCCAGTCGGCTTCCGCGCCGTCGGGCAGCGGGTGGGCGAACGCGGTCTCGGAGAGGTTGACCTCGGCGGCCACCTGCCGCATCCACTGTTCGTCCGGCCAGGTGTCGGTATCGAGAAGGCAGACGCAGGCGGGGTTCCCGGCGAACGGTCGGTCGGTGAAGGCGTCGATGATCCGAATGCGCATGACTCGACGGTAGAGCGCGCACGGGCACCGGGACAAAGGCCAATCGGTGGCGGGTGGCCGTCTCGGTGCGATGTCGATGACCGTGCGTGCGGGTACTGTGCCCGCGAACAGTGCGAGGAGGCCGGGTGGTCAGGGAACAGGCGGGGCAGGTGCTCGCCGCGAACTTGCGGGTGCTGCGCGAGCGGAGCGGTCTCTCGCTGTCCGAACTCGCCCGGCGTTCGGAGATCGCCAAGGGGACGCTGTCGCAGTTGGAGTCGGGGACGGGCAACCCAACAATCGAGACGGTGTTCAGTTTGTCGAACGCCCTCGGTGTGCCGGTGTCGAGCTTGCTGGTCGCGACAGCTCAGCCGGATGTGGTGTTGGTCCGTTCGGTTGACCTTGAGGTGCTCTCCGGTGACGCGGTCGACCTGCGGATGTTGCGCCGGATGGACGTCGCCGAGAGCGTGCTGGAGGTCTACGACCAGCGGATCAGGCCTGGGGAGGTCCAGCGCTCGGCCGGACATCCTGGTCGTGAGCATGTCGTCGTAGTGTCCGGGCAGCTCAGAGTAGGTGCGATTGATGTCTCCCACGATCTGGGGCCCGGTGATTACCTGTGTTTCCCCGCGCGGTCACCGCACAGTTACGAGACTATCGGGGACGAGGTGTTGTCGGTTCTCCTGCTCGAATATCCGGCGGGCGCGGGGCCCTCGGATCTCGGCGGCGTTCCGCACGGGCGTTGACCGCGAGGCGCTTGTCGGCCTAGTCTCCGATCGTTCAGTTAAATGAACGATCGGAGGTTGGGTGAGCTATCCGGACGTGGTAGTGGTCGGCGCCGGGGTGATCGGTGCCGCGTGCGCGCACGACCTCGCGTGCTCTGGTCTGCGGGTCGTCGTCGTCGATCGTGGCCCGCTCGCGTCAGGTACGAGCGCCGCGGGTGAGGGCAATATCCTGGTCTCCGACAAGGAACCTGGACCTGAACTCGACCTCGCGCTCGCTTCGCTGCGGCGGTGGCCGGATCTGCTCGCCGCGCTCGACGCGGACGTCGAGTGGGAGCCCAAGGGTGGTCTCGTGGTGGCCACCACCGACGCGGCCGCGCCGCCGCTTCGGGACTTCGTGGCCGCGCAGCGGACAGTCGGTGTCGATGCGGTCGAGGTCGGCGACGTGGCCGACCTGGAGCCACATCTGACCAAGGACCTCGCGCTGGCGGTGCACTATCCGCAGGACGCGCAGGTTCAGCCGGTGCTGCTGACCCAAGCGCTCCTGGCGGCGGCAGCCAGGCACGGCGCCGCACTGCGACCGGGCGTCACCGCTCTCGGTCTGGACACGGTTCGCGGAACCGTTCGTGGACTCCGCACGAGCGCCGGGACGCTGCCGTGTGGCGCGGTCCTCAACGCGTGTGGTCCATGGGCAGGTGAGCTGTCCGCAGCCCTAGGCGCGCCGATATCCGTGCAGCCCCGGCGGGGGATGGTGCTGGTGACCGCGCCGCTGCCGGCAGGCACCGTGCGTCACAAGGTCTACGACGCCGATTATGTGGGCGCGGTCGCCAGCGGCGACGGAGACCTGCAAACCTCCGCTGTCGTGGAGTCGACGGCGGCGGGCACCGTGCTGATCGGGTCGAGCAGGCAGCGCATCGGGTTCGACGAGACCATGCGGGTCGAGGTGCTGCGGGCGCTGGCGGTCAAGGCGCTGATCTTGTTCCCGATGTTGGCCACCGTCTCGATCATGCGGACGTACGGCGGCTTCCGGCCCTATGCGCCCGACCACCTGCCGATCATCGGCGCCGATCCGCGGGTCGCGGGCCTCTGGCACGCCACCGGACACGAGGGCGCGGGGATCGGCCTCGCCCCGGTGACCGGGCGGCTGATTGCCGAGTTGATGACGGGGGTAGGGCCACACGTGGACCCGTCGCCGTTCCGGGTCGACCGTCCGGGGGTGGCCGCGTGAAGTTCACTGTGGACGGAGAGCCGCAAGTGGCCGCCCCGGGCCGCACTGTGGCCGCCGCGCTGATCGCGATGGGCAAATCGTCCTGGCGTGTCACCAGGACCGATGCCCGGCGGCGTGGGGTGTTCTGCGGAATCGGCGTCTGCTTCGACTGTCTGGTGGTCGTCAACGAAGTGGCTGATGTGCGGGCATGTCAGCGTTTTCTCGCCGACGGCGACGACATCCGCACCCAGTACGGAGTGGAGTCGCCGAGATGAAGGTCGTGGTGGTCGGTGGTGGACCGGCGGGTATGAGCGCGGCCCGTGTCGCCGCCGAGGCGGGTGCCGATGTCGTCCTGGTCGACAGTGAACGCGCGCTGGGCGGCCAATACCATCGGGGCGATCCGCAGCATGTGACTGTGCGGCACTTGCCCGAATCTACTGTGTGGGTGGTGGAACCCGGTCCACGACTGCATATCCGCACTGGTCCGGCGGATAGTCCACATCGGACCGGGACCGTTCTCGACGCTGACGCGCTCGTCCTGGCGACTGGCGCGCACGACCGCGTCGTCCCGTTCCCCGGATGGGATCTTCCCGGTGTCTACACCGCGGGTGCCGCACAGGCGTTGGCGAAAGAACACGGTGTGGCCGTCGGGCGGCGGGTGGTGATCTCCGGGACCGGGCCGTTCCTGTTGCCTGTCGCCGAATCGCTCATCAGAGTAGGCGCGAAGGTCACCGAGATCCTGGAAGCCAACTCGGGCGCCGGATGGTTCCGCGCGCCCCGCGCGCTGCTGGCTGGTCGGGCGAAGGCCGGTGAACTCGCCGGGTATCTCGCTCTGCTCGCCGGACAACGGATTCCGCTGCGTCGCCGGGCCGCGGTGATCGCCGCGCATGGCACCGACCACGTCTCGTCTGTGACGACCGCCCGGCTGGACGCGAACTGGAACGTGGTTCCCGGCACCGAACGGCGTCGAGACGTCGACGCGGTCTGCGTGGGACACGGCTTCACCCCGCGCCTCGACCTCGCGGTCGCCGCGGGCTGTCGGATCGTCAACGGTTTCGTCGACGTCGACGCGGCACAGCGCACCTCGGTTCCGGGTGTCTACGCGGCGGGGGAGATCACCGGGATCGGGGGCGCGGTTCTGTCCTCGGCCGAAGGCGAGGTCGCGGGTGCTGCCGCGGCGGGCGCGTCCCGGCCACCTCACGCCGCGTTGAAAGCCGTGCGCGACGGTCGCCGCTTCGCCGACGGACTCGCCGCCGCGCACCCGATCCGACCAGGCTGGCAAGGGTGGCTGCGGCCCGACACCCTGGTCTGCCGCTGTGAAGAGGTCAGCCACGAGGCCCTGTGCGCTGCGGTTGACCGCGGTGCCTCCGGTGTCCGCACCCTCAAACTTGCCAGCCGCTGTGGTCTCGGCCTGTGTCAGGGCCGGATTTGTGGGCGCAACGCGATCGACATCGCCGAAGCGCGGCTGGAGCGGCACTTCTTCGACGACGCGGCGATGTCACGTCGTCCCATCGCCACCCCCATCCGGCTCGGCGAACTCGCCCAACCCACCGAGGAGCATCCCCATGACTGAACGGCTCGACGGCGTCATCGTGGCGACCGCGTTGCCTTATGCCGAAGACCGCGCCGCGCCCGCGGGGCTGCGGCCGGACCTGGACCGCTACGCCGAGCACTGCCGCTGGCTGGTCACCAGCGGTTGCCGTGGTGTCGGACCCAACGGTTCGCTCGGCGAGTACTCCTCACTGACCGACGAGGAACGCAGGACCGTTGCCCGCACGGCGATCGAGGCGGTCGGCGATGACGGCGTCGTTGTGGTCGGCGTGCACGGTGTCGGCGCGCACCAGGCCCGGCACTGGGCGGAACTGGCAGGCGAGGACGGCGCCCACGGGGTGCTCTGCCTGCCGCCGACCATGTACCGCGCGAACCCGGGTGAGGTGATCGCCCATTTCGAGGCGGTGGCGGCGGTCGGTCTGCCGGTGATGGTCTACAACAACCCGATCGACACCAAGGTCGACCTCACCCCCGCGTTGGTGCGCGAGATCGCCGCCATCGACAACGTGGTCGCCATCAAGGAGTTCTCCGGCGATGTCCGTCGCGTGCTGGAGATTCGCGAGGCCGCGCCGGACCTGACCGTGGTCGCCGGCGCCGACGATGTCGCGCTGGAATCGCTGCTGATGGGTGCCACCGGGTGGTTCGCGGGCTTCCCGAATGTCTTCCCCGCCGAGTCCGCCGAGCTGTTCTCCCTCGCCACCGCGGGGAAGCTCGCCGAGGCGCTGGCGCTCTACGAACCGCTGGTCGCCGCGTTCGGGTGGGACTCGCGTACCGAGTTCGTGCAGGCCATCAAGTACGGCATGGACGTGGTCGGCCGCTTCGGCGGGCCGTGTCGCCCGCCGAGGGGTCCGCTCAGCGCGGAGCAACTCGCGGCCCTCGACGCGGACATGCGCCGCGCGGTCGACTACCTGCGGGCGGCCTGACATGCGGGCGAGCAAGTACTACACCGCCGTCGACTCGCACACCGAGGGCATGCCGACCAGGGTGATCACCGGTGGGGTCGGGGTGATCCCCGGCGCGACCATGGCCGAGCGCCGCGAATACTTCATGGCCAACCTGGACCACATCCGCGAGTTCCTGGTCAACGAACCGCGCGGGCACGCCGCGATGAGCGGTGCCATCCTGCAGCCACCGACGCGTGCGGACGCCGACTGGGGCGTGCTCTACATCGAGGTGTCCGGGTGTCTGCCCATGTGTGGACACGGCACGATCGGCGTGGCGACAGTGCTGGTGGAGACCGGCATGGTCGAGGTCGTCGAGCCGGTGACGGTGGTCCGGCTGGACACTCCCGCCGGGTTGGTGGAAGCGAAAGTCGAGGTGCGTGAAGGCCGGGCGGCCTCGGTGACGATCGAGAACGTGCCGTCCTTCGTGCTCGAACTCGACGCCCGGGTGGTCGTACCCGATCTCGGTGAAGTCCGCTACGACATGGCCTACGGCGGCAACTTCTACGCCATTCTGCCGATCTCCGATCTCGGCATTCCGTTCGACCGGGCGGAGAAAGCCCGGATGCTGTCCGCCGGACTGTCCATCATGGACGCGATCAACGGTCAACGTGAGCCGGTGCACCCGCTGGACCCGACCATTTCCGGCTGCAAGCACGTGCAACTCGTCGCGCCGGGGAACGACGGCGCCGCCGCGCGCAACGCGATGGTGATCCACCCCGGCTGGTTCGACCGTTCTCCCTGTGGCACCGGCACTTCCGCCCGGCTCGCCCAGCTCCACGCGAGAGGCGAACTCCGTTTCGGCGAGGACTTCGTCAACGAGTCGCTGCTCGGCACCCGGTTCACCGGGCGTCTCGTGCGGGAGGCCGATATCGGCGGCATCGAGGGCGTCGTGCCATCGGTGACCGGCCGGGCGTGGATCACCGGCATGGCGCAGTACCTGCTCGACCCGACCGACCCGTTCCCGAGGGGATTCACGCTGTGAGGATCGTGTCCACATCGCCGCAGGCACCAGGCGACATCGTGCTTGACATGCCGTCGACGTCACCCGCCGAAGTGATCGCCGTGGTCGACAGGGCCAGGGCGGCCCAGCGAGCGTGGGCCGCGACCGGGCCCGCGGTGAAGTCCGCCGCGCTCACCGCGATGGCGGCCGAGGTCGCCGCCGCCCGCGACGAACTCGCCGCGCTCGTGGTGCGTGAGGTCGGCAAACCTGTCACCGAGGCGCGGGGTGAGGTCGACCGGGCCGTCGCGATCCTGCGCTACTACGCCCAGCAGGCTTACGACCCGGCGGGGGAGACCTACCCGGCGGGCGGCGGGCTCGCGTTCACCCAACGTCGCCCGCGTGGCGTGGCGGGGTTGATAACGCCGTGGAACTTCCCGTTGGCCATCCCGGTGTGGAAGGCGGCACCCGCGCTCGCGTTCGGCAACGCCGCGGTGGTCAAGCCGTCCCCGGACGCCACGGCGTGCGCGCTGCGGCTCGCGGAGTTGTTCGTCCCGCACCTGCCGGACGGGTTGTTCGCGGTGGTACCGGGGGGAGGTGACACCGGCGTGGCGCTGGTCGACGCGATCGACCTGGTGTCGTTCACCGGGTCGGGTGCCGTGGGGCGTCAGGTCGCGGTGGCCGCCGCGGGACGTGGCGTGCCCGCGCAGTGTGAAATGGGCGGGCTGTCAGCGGCGATCGTGCTCCCCGACGCCGACCTCGACAAGGCCGCCAAAGAGATCGCGTACGCGGCGATGGGGTTTGCCGGGCAGAAGTGCACAGCCACCAAGCGCGTCATCGCGGTCGGTGGTGATGTCGAAGAAGCGCTGCTCGACGCGGTCGCCGCGTTGACCGTCGGCGATCCAACCGACTCGGCTGTCGCTGTGGGTCCGGTGATCAGCGCGGCTGCCCGTGACCGCGTGGTCGCTGCGGGTGGCTCGGTGGTGGACGGTGATGGCTGGTTCGTCCGGCCCACCGTGGCCACCGGACTCGACGCGACCGACCGGCTCAATCGTGAAGAGGTCTTCGGCCCGATCTGCACCCTGAGCGCGGTGCCCGATGTACGTGCGGCGATCGAGTTGTCCAACGGCACCGACTACGGATTGGTCACCTCGCTCTACACGGCCGACCTCACCGCAGCCCTGGCGTTCGTGAGCGAATGTGCCACCGGCATGGTGAAGGTCAACGCACCCACCGCCGGTGTCGATTTCCACTTGCCGTTCGGTGGTGAACGCGGTTCCGGCTATGGCGGCAAGGAGCAGGGCAAGGCGGCGGCCGCGTTTTACACACAGTCCAGGACTGTGCAGGTGAGCAGTTTGTAGCGTCCGGTAGGCGATGACGGCCTGTACTTACTTGATTACCGGGCATTCCGTTAGGCGCGGGTGCTGGTCAAGGGCCGCGAGGGTGGTGGATACCGTGGGGCTCGACCGGGGGCATTCAGGCGAGTACGCGAGGACAGCAGTGATCGAGTCGACTCAGGTGGCCGCCGAGCCGAACGTGGAATCCGCTGTTTCCAGGTTCCGCGCGTGGATGCCCTACGCGGTGGCGGTCGCGCTGGCCGGGCTCTACGCCACGATGTCGGTGAACAACCACCTGATGTTTCGGACCACCGGCTACGACCTCGGCATCTTCGAGCAGGCCGTGCGGGCGTACGCCGAGGGGCGCGCGCCGGTGTCGGAGTTGCGTGGACCGGGCTTCGTCCTGCTCGGCGACCACTTCCACCCGATCTTGATCACCCTGGCGCCGTTCTACAAGGTCTTCCCGAGCACGATCACACTGTTGGTGGCCCAGGCGGTGCTGGTCGCGGTGTCCGCGATCCCGGTGACCCGGCTCGCCGCGCGTCGCTTCGGCACGTCGTTCGGGTTGGTGGTGGGCCTGGCCTACGGGCTGTCGTGGGGGTTGCTCTCGGCGGTCGACTTCGATTTCCACGAGATCGTCTTCGCGGTGCCGCTGCTGGCGTTCGCGCTGGAGCGGCTCGCGTTGGAGCAGTGGACGGCCGCGGTGTGGTGGTCGGTGCCGCTGGTGTTGGTGAAGGAAGACCTGCCGCTGACCGTGGCGGCCATCGGCGGCTACCTGATGCTCAAGGGCAGGCGCAGGCTGGGCGGCTCGGTCGTGCTGTTCGGGATGATCAGCTTCGTACTCATCGTGCTCGTGCTGATTCCGGCGTTCAGCCCGGACAGCACCTACGGGCAGGCCCACAACCTCGGGGCGACCGCACCGAGTGGCCTCGGCGATGTGGTGCGACTCGCGTGGCAGGCGCCGGGCAGACTGGTGTTGCCCGAGATCAAGATCGAGACAGTGGTGGCTTTGCTGGCGCCGACAGCCTTCCTGGCGCTGTTCTCGCCGATGATGCTGTTGGTCGTACCGACGTTGCTGTGGCGGTTCCTGTCGGTGAATCCGAACTACTGGGGCACCGAGTTCCACTACAGCGCAGTGCTGATGCCGATCATCTACTTCGCGTTCCTTCAGGCCATGGCCACGGGCGAGTCCGAACTACGCGCCGAGGCCTTCCGCAGGCTGCGCCGGGTCGTGGTCGCCGTGTCGGTGGTGGCAGCGGCGGCGGGACTTGTCGACGTCTTCCACGGCCGGACCTGGACGGCGAGCGATCGGGTCGTGGCGGCCCGCGAGATGATCGCGCTGATCCCGCCGGGGGAGACCGTGGCCGCGTCCAACCGGCTCGCCCCGCAGCTCACGACCACCCGAACGGTCCAACTCTTCCCGGCCTATCAGGGAAACCGGATCACCTCGGACTGGGTGCTCGTCGACACCGACTTCGTCTACTGGCCATCCACCCCGGCCAAACAGGAACGGGAGCTGGCCGACCTGCGCGCCTCGGGTTACCAGACAGTTCGGGAAGCGCGGAAATACGTCCTGCTTCATCGGACGGGCTAGCGGTCGCCTGGGTGCGGATTCGCTCGCCAGAAGACGAGAAACAGGTCAGGCGGGCGACTGGCGGCGCATGTGCAGTCGAACGATGGTGCCCACGGCCGACGAGCGGATCTGGATCAGGTCACACAGGTGGTTGGCCAACCAGACACCGCGCCCGCCGCGGATCGAGGGCAGCGGCATGTGGCGCCCGACGAGCAGGTCGGTGATGTGGCCGCCGTCGGTGATCTCGCAGGTGACGGTGCTCTGGTCGGTCCACACGCGCAGGGTGCCGCGTTCGCCGCCGTGGCAGACGCTGTTGGTGACGATCTCGTTGACCGCGAGGGCGAGGTCGAGGGCGCGGTCGCGGGACAGGCCGAAGGCGCTGGCGCGGGCGGTGACCAGGTCACGGACATCGGGAAGGTCGTCGAGGGAGAAATGGGTGATGTCGGAGACCTCGGCCGGTGCGGGCAACTCGCCCGCGAATCTCGCGCGCGGGTAGTCCACGTCGTAGTGCCCGCTGGGGCGGCCGTCCATGATCGGGTGGCTTCGGTGCGCCGAGTCGAGCACCCCGGTGCCGACCGCCACGTCATACGGGCAGCGCAGGCGAAACCCCGGGGTGTCGGCGAAGGCGAGGTTGAGCAGGGCCTCGTGCAGCAGGGCCTCGGCGGTCTCCTGCGCGGAGCGGCCCGCCCACACCGGTTCGCCGACGCCGTGCACCGGACGTCCGCCCGCGGTGTCCACTAGGTCGCGCAGTGCCGGGATGATCCGGGCCGGGTTGGCGCCCACCTCGGTCATGTCGAGCAACGGCACCTTCTCGCCCTCGGACCCGAGGGCCTCGCGCAGCAGCGTGACCCGGCGGCCCGGCACCACGGCGAAGGCAGCCCCGCCCGCCCTGATGCCGTCGAGCAGGAACGGCACGGTCGCCTCGACGAAGTCCGCGTCGTCGCGGTACACGAGTGCGTCGTGCACGAATCCGGGTGCGCTCATTGGGGTCACGTCCTCAGGCCGGGGTGCGAGCGGTCCGCCGCCCACGGCCACCATGGCACGAACGTAGAGCACGGGAACGGTTCACCGGGCGCGCCAACCACGTCCTGTGGCAGGCGGCGCACCAGTCAGAGCGTACCGGCGGGCGTCCCAGTGAGCGAGCAACAGTGAGCGAACGGACGGAAGTAGGGCCACTCCGAGGGACAATCGTCACCGGTCTGCAGTAGTGCGGGGCGCTGTGGCCGGTGACCGGTGGGCGTGAAAGGTTTCCCGGCATGGTCATCTCCCTGCCGAGGTCGCCGAAGTGGTACCGGGTCAGTCCGGACGACTGGCTCATGATGGTGCTCGCTGTCGTCGCTGTCGGTCTGCTCGCCTACCGCACGTTCTGGAATCCCGGCGCCGATGTCGCCGCCCTGATCGGGTGGATCGACCTCGGGCTGTGCGCGGTGTTCGCGGTCGAGTTCCTGTGGCGGTGGCGCCTCGCCCGGTTCTCCCGGCGGTTCCTGCTGGTCAACTGGTATGACCTGATCGGGATGGTGCCGGTGGCGCACCTCGCGTTCCGGGCATTCCGGCTGTTGCGGTTCGTCCGGATCGGGGTGCAGTCGACCCGGTCCCGGATGCCGATCGACCGGTCGGTCGGCGAGGAACTGGCGCTGCGCGCGATGGGCCGTTTCGGCGGGACGCTCATCGACGTCGTCAAGAAACCGCTCACGGTCGCGGTGCTGGAGGAAGTCGTGTCCGTGCTGCGGACCGGCCACTACGCGCGCAACCTCGCCAGCGCGCTGGAGGAGAACCGCGAAGACATCCGGCAAATGGTGCTGGAGAAGGTCAAGCAGGACCGGCACGTCGGCAGGCTCGCGATCCTGCCGTTCCACGACGACATCGTCGGCGCGGTCTCCGACGCCGCCCTCCGGGTGATCCTGGAGATGCTGGCCGACCCGCGCACCGACGAACTGATCTCCGACCTGCTGCGCGAGAACATCGAGCAGATCCGGGAGGCGGTTCGCGCGGGCGTGCACCGCGACCTGCCCGATCCCACCCCGCCGGATCGTCCGCTCGGCGGATGACACCACGGCGGTCACTGATTCCTATTGGATGTCGCTTTCCGGGGCGGGGATGCCGAAGGACCGTGCCTGTCGTTCGACGATCTCCACCCCGGAGACCGCTCGGAGGGCATCGAGCGTGTCTGCCGGTACGGACCCGGTGATCGTGCCGACCGGCTCCATGACCTTCTCGATGACCATGCCCGCGTCCCGGAGGCGGGCCACCACCTCGGCGAGCCGGGACAAGGCGGCGTCGTCGACAGTCACCAACACGTGCTCGATCGGTTCACTCATGGAGTGCGCACCAGTCCGCTTCCCACGTCGGTGGAGGCCAGCGGAAGCCGCCGGGCCAGTTGGGTCAGCCTCGCCCACAGTTCCCAGGCCCGCGCCCCGGTGGTCTGCGCGATGAGCGCCGCCACTCCCGCCACGTGCGGGGTCGCCATGCTGGTGCCGCTGATCCGGTTGTGCCCCAAGGGGTGTGGCCATGACGAGTACACCTCGACCCCGGGACCGACGATGTCGACCGCGCCAACGCCGTCGACGGTGCCGCAGGAGAACCAGGCGATCGCCTGGTGCACGTCGATGGCGCCGACCGCCAGGATCGACGGGCAGTTGGCCGGATGGCCCACGGGTTCCACCCGCCCATCCTGCCGCCTCGACTCGTTTCCCGCGGCCGCGATGATCAGGGTGCCCTGGGCGAGCGCCCGAGTGGCGACCCGCTCATAGGTCTGTGAGTACGGGTCGCCGGGGCGGGTGGCCGCGCCCAGCGACATCGAGACGACCGGGCAGCCGTTGGTGACCGCCCACGCGATGCCGGACAGGATGCCGCCGTCGGACCCGGAACCCTGATCGCTGAGCACCTTCCCCGCGAAGATGTCGGCCCTGTGGGCGACTCCGTAGCCGGGGCCGTCGCCCGGTTCCCTCGGCCCGGCCGCTGTGCCGACGCAGTGCGTGCCGTGTCCGTGGCCGTCGCGGACGTCCTCGCCCTGGATGAACGAGTTGGTGGTCACCGAGCGGCCCACGAAGTCCGCGTGGTCCACGTCGAAGCCCGTGTCGAGCACGGCCAACCGGATGCCCTCGCCGGTCGCCGTGCTCGTGGTGGCGCCGATCGCCTGCAATCCCCAGGTGAAGGTGGTCTCGTCCGCGGTGGGCGCCGGTTCGACGGCCGGGGCCGCGCCGATGGCGTAGATCCGCCGCTCGGGCTCGAACAGCGCGATCGGCCCTGACTCGTCCGCGGCCCGGGCCAGGGCCGCGGCCTGGTCCGCGTCGGCGTTGATCACCGCGACACCGAGCTGGGCCAGGACCATGCCGTCCGCGTCGCCGAAGTCGACGCGTTCGGGGTCCAGCTCGGCGGTTCGGATGCCCGCGACCCTGGTCATCTCCCGGGTTCCCGCCTCGACCGCGTCGTCTTCGAGGAGCACCAGGTATCGGCCGGTCGTACCGCCCTGTTCCGCCTCCGATGTCGTCACCGTCATGGTCCCGCACCTCTCATCGTCGACAACCCGCGTACCCCAGTCATTCGCAAGTTCGACCAGGGATGTAACAAGGATCACACGATTGGCCGCTACTTGGATTTTGTCCGCTGTCCAGTCGGTGACATCTCTCGGCGACGTCAGAGAGGACCTTTAGGGTCGGGTATATGCAGAGCTGGCGATCCCACCCGGTGCCGAGGGTGGTTGGTACCCCCCGACCGCTGCGGCTTCACGACACTTCGACGGGGGAGGTGCGGCCTACCGCTCCCGGCCCCACCGCCACCATGTACGTCTGCGGGATCACCCCGTATGACGCCACCCACCTCGGTCACGCGGCCACCTACCTGGCATTCGACCTGGTGCACAGGATGTGGCTGGACAACGGCCACGAGGTGCACTACGTGCAGAACGTCACCGACATCGACGACCCGCTGTTGGAGCGCGCCGCGCGCGACAAGGACGACTGGGTCGTACTCGCGATGCGCGAGACCGCGTTGTTCCGCGAGGACATGACCGCGTTGCGGGTGCTGCCGCCACGCGAGTTCGTCGGCGCGGTGGAGTCGATCCCCGAGATCGTCGAGGCGGTCGGCAAACTGCTGGCCGACGGCGCCGCCTACCGCGCCGACGATCCGACGTACCCGGACATCTACTTCGACCACACGACCGGCGGCCGCTTCGGATACCAGTCGAACTACGACGAGCCGACCATGACCCGGTTCTTCGCCGAACGCGGCGGGGACCCGGACCGCGTGGGCAAACGGCATCCGCTCGACGCGCTGCTGTGGCGCTCGGCGCGCCCCGGCGAGCCGAGTTGGGAATCGGACCTGGGCGCGGGCAGGCCCGGCTGGCACATCGAGTGCAGCGTCATCGCGCTCAACCGACTCGGCGGCACTTTCGACCTCCAGGGCGGCGGGTCTGATCTGATCTTCCCGCACCACGAGTACTCCGCGGCCCACGCCGAGGCGTTGACCGGCACGCATCCCTTCGCGCGGCACTACACGCACTCGGCGATGATCGGCCTCGACGGCGAGAAGATGTCCAAGTCTCGGGGCAACCTGGTGTTCGTCTCCCGTCTGCGGGCCGACGACGTCGATCCGATGGCCATCCGGCTCGGACTGCTGTCCGGGCACTACCGGACCGACCGGACGTGGACGTCCAAGGTCCTCGACGAAGCTCTGGCCAGGGTCGCGCGGTGGCGCGCGGCCGTGACCTCGGCGTCCGCGCCACCCTCGGCCGACCTGATCGCCCGGCTGCGCGATCACCTCGCGGATGACCTCGACACCCCGAAGGCGATCGCCGCCATCGACGCGTGGGCTGTGCGAGCGGGTTCCGGCGGGGACACCGAGGCGCCGGGCGAGGTTCGTGCCGCCATCGACGCGTTACTCGGCGTCGAACTGTAGGCGTTCAAGGCAGGGGGATGGGCCGGGGCAGAGCGGTGCCCCGGCCCATCCGTTTCACCCCAGGTCGGTCAACTCCCGCTCCCGCTTGGCCAGTTCCTCGGCGGAACCCTGCACCTTCGGACCGGTGAACCATCTGCGCGCGGACACGAACCACCACACGGCGGCACCGCCGAGCACCACGAGGAACGCGATCGGCGTGTAGTTGAAGGTGGCCGCGGTGATCGGGCTGACCTGCGGCAGCATGAACAACACGAAGATGAAACACACCCACACGCAGGCGATGATCCCGATCGGCCTGCTCCAGCGGCCGAGGTGCCACGGTCCGCGCTCGAAATCGTCGCCGAGCCGGACCCGCAGGAAGATCGGGATCACGTAGGCGACATAGAGGCCGACCACCGCGATCGAGGTGACCGCCGCGTAGGCCGTGGTGCTCCACAGATACGGCAGTGCCAACAGGAACGCGCCCACGGCGGCGAACCACACCGAGTTCGTCGGCGTTCTGGTGCGCTTGTTGATCCGGTGCCAGATCCGCGAACCGGGGACGGCGCCGTCCCTGGCGAAGGCGTAGATCATCCGTGAGTTGCCGGTCACCGCGGCCATCCCGCAGAACAGTTGCGCGCCGATGCAGATCAGCAGCAGGAACTTGCCGGTGGTGACCCCGACCGCGTCGATGAAGATCTGCGCGGGTGGGACCCCGGTGCCCGATTCCAGCGCGCCGGTGTAGTCGCCGATGGCGAAGGTCAACCCGATCAGCAACACCCAGCCCGCGACCAGTGACACCAGGATCGAATTGACGATCCCCTTCGGCCCGGCGACCGCGGCGTCGCGCGTCTCCTCGGTCATGTGCGCCGACGCGTCGTAACCGGTCAGCGTGTACTGGGCCAAGAGCAACCCCAGCAGGAACACATAGAACGGTGACGCCCACCCCGTGTTGTTGACGAACTCCCCGAACACGAAAGACGCGTCCTGATGCCGATCGGGCACGACGATCAACACCGTCACGATGACCGCGACCCCGATCAGGTGCCACCACACGCTGACCGTGTTGAGAACCGCGACCACCCGCACGCCGAAGGTGTTCAACAGCCCGTGAACGACGAGAATGGCGCCGAGCAGCATGATCGTGTGCCCCGGCGTCGCGGCGAAGCCGAACTGCAGGTCGAGGAACGCGTTGAGGAACAGCGCCGCCCCGAAGTCGATTCCCGCCGTCACCGCGACTTGGCCGATCAGGTTGAACCAGCCGGTGAACCACGACCAGGCGGGCCCGTTGCGTGGCGCGAGTTTGGCCGCCCAGTAGTAGAGCCCACCCGCGGTCGGATAGCTCGAACACACCTCGGCCATGCCGAGCCCGACCATGACCACGAAGAAGCCGACCAGCGGCCATCCCCAGATCATCGCCACCGGGCCGCCGGTGTTCATCCCGAAGCCGTAGAGGGTCAGACAGCCGGACAGGATCGAGATGATCGTGAACGAGACCGCGAAATTCGAGAAACCGGACAGTGACCGGCGCAGTTCCTGGGCATAGCCGAGCCGGTGCAGCCGGGCCTCGTCGCTATCGCTGCTGTCGTGGACAGGATCGGCCATGGCGCGACTCCTTGCGTCAGGGTGGGAAATGCCTGACAGACCAACGATTCATCGGACGCCCATCGAGCATGTCGCAGCCCCTTGGGGATCGTCTAGGCCCATGAGCGGGCCATTGACAATCCACTCCAAGCGAACCTCTCACGATGGCGTCACCCATGGCCGCACTGCCGCCCCGCGATGAGGTGAGTCAGACGCCGGTCGGACCGGGTCCTGAGCCGCCCCTGCCGGTACCGGGGCGTCGCCTGCGCAGGTAGCGCTCGAACTCGGCGGCGATGGCGTCGCCGCTGGTCTCGTTGAGCGTGTTCTCCGCGTCGCCGCGCTCTTCGAGCGCGCGCACGTAGTTGCGCACGTCCTCGTCCTCGTCGGCCATCTCACTGACCGTGCGCTGCCACTCCTCGGCCTGCTCCGGCAACGTGCCCAGCGGAACCTCGACGTCGAGGACCTCTTCGACGCGGTGCAACAGGGCCAGGGTCGCCTTCGGGGATGGCGGCTGCGAGACGTAGTGCGGCACGGCGGCCCAGATCGAGATCGCGGGCACCCCGGCCTGCACGCACGCGTCCTGGAGCACGCCGACGATGCCGGTGGGTCCCTCGTAGCGGGAGCGCTCAAGGCCGAACTGGGCGGCGGAGTTCGCGTCGTAGGCGGTGCCGGTCACCGGCACCGGACGGCTGTGCGGGGTGTCCGCGAGCAGCGCACCCAGCGTGACCACGGTGTTCACGCCAAGGTCCTCGATGTGCTGGAGCAGCTCCGCGCAGAACTTGCGCCACCGCATGTTCGGCTCGATCCCGTGCACGAGCACGACGTCCCGAGTGGAACCGGGCGGACGGCACACCGACAGTCGTGTCGTCGGCCATTCCACCCTTCGGGTGACACCGTCGATCAGGTTGACGGTGGGCCTGGTCACCTGGAAGTCGTAGTAGTCGTCGGGGTCGATCTCCAACAGCGGACTGGCGTCCCAGGTGAGCTGCAAATGCTCGATCGCCGCGCTCGCGGCGTCTCCCGCGTCGTTCCAGCCCTCGAACGCCGCCACCATGACGGGGTCGACGAGATCGTGCTCGGCCATGGGCTGATGGTCGGTGGCGCGCTGCGGGTCCGGATCGGTCACCGGGTCAGCCTACGACCCGGGCTGCCTGGGCGGAGAACGTAGGCTGCGGACATGCCGATGGGCGTCGAATCGCGGTCGCTGTCGGCCCAGGCTCGCACGGTCTTCATGGTCGACAGCGATACCGCCCTAGCTGGCTATTCTCGCCGGGTAGGACATCCGAGACCGGAGTGGCGACGGGAGGACGGCGGGCACGTGCCACCTCGCGGGATCGCCCCCATTTCACTAACAGCGAACACTCGACTCGGTCGCACCGAGGGGCTCACCAACGTGACAGGGGAATTCTCGTGACTGGACCGTCCACTGTGGATGAGGCGGCCGGACTGCCCGCCGCCGTGCTGTGGGACCTGGACGGCACGCTGCTCGACTCGGAGAAGCTGTGGGACATCCCGATCCACGAGTTCGCCGAGCGACTGGGCCACACCCTCGCCCCGGCCACCCGTCTCGCCATGACCGGCACCAACGTCCCCACCACGATGCGCCTGCTCTTCTCCGAGGCGGGCATCGACCCGACCGACCGGGAACTCGCCGACGGCGCCGAGTGGATCAGCGGCCGGATGGCCCAGTTGTTCCGGACGGAGGCGGTGTTCCGTCCAGGCGCGCGGGACGCCCTGCGCGCGGTCCGGGACGCCGGTGTGCCGACCGCGCTGGTCACCTCGACCGAGCGCCCGTTGGTCGAGATCGCCCTGGACACGGTGGGCCGCGACCATTTCGACGTCGTCGTGTGCGGCGATGAGGTCGACCGTCGCAACAAGCCGCTGCCCGACCCCTACCTGAAGGCCGCCCGGCTACTCGGCGTCGACCCGACGGCGTGCGTCGCCATCGAGGACTCGCCGACCGGCGTGTCCTCGGCGGTCGCGGCCGGGTGCGTCGTCCTGGTGATCCCGTGCGAGGTCGAGGTCGACCGAGGGGAGCGACGCGTCTTCCGGGAGTCCCTGGTCGGCCTCGACGCCGCCGTGCTGCGGGAGTTGACGGCTCGGCGACGCTGAATCCACCCAGCTTGTTCTGCCGGGGTCGCGGAACGCCCCCTGATGCCCATGTCGCGCGCTCGGGTGAGGCCCAGGTTGGCGACGGTCCACACCGGATGGAAGGATCGACGCTCGTGAAGACGTTCGACGAACTGTTCGCCGAACTCAGCGACCGCGCCCAGACTCGGCCGCAGGGTTCGGGAACCGTGGCCGCGCTCGACGCCGGTGTACACGCTCAGGGTAAGAAGGTCCTCGAAGAGGCGGGCGAGGTGTGGATCGCCGCCGAGCACGAGAGCGACGAGCGGCTGGCCGAAGAGGTCTCCCAGCTCCTCTACCGGGTTCAGGTGCTGATGCTGGGCCGTGGCTTGGCGCTGGACGACGTCTACCGACATCTCTGACCGGTAGTTCGTCGACCGCACCCCACGACCCAGGAGCACCGCCATGCTGCGCGTCGCAGTACCGAACAAGGGGACACTGGCCGTCTCGGCGTCCGACCTGCTGAAGGAAGCGGGTTACCGGCAGCGCCACGAACCGCGTGACCTCACCGTCGTCGACCCCGTCAACGAGGTCGAGTTCTTCTTCCTGCGCCCGAAGGACATCGCCACCTACGTCGGGTCGGGTGAACTCGATCTCGGCATCACCGGCCGTGACCTCGCGCTGGAGTCTCGCGCGTCCGTCACCGAGACGCTCGCCCTCGGCTTCGGCGGGTCGACCTTCCGCTACGCCGCCCCCGCGGGCGAGCACTGGACGGTCAAGGATCTGCGCGGCAAGCGGCTGGCGACCTCGTTCCCCAATCTCGTCGCCGCCGATCTGGCCCGGCACGGGGTCGAGCCCGAGGTGATCCGGCTCGACGGCGCGGTCGAGATCTCCATCCAGCTCGGTGTCGCCGACGCGGTCGCCGACGTCGTCGGCTCCGGCCGCACGCTGCGCCAGCACAACCTGGTCGCCTTCGGCGACCCGATCTGCGTGTCCGAGGCCGTCCTGGTGACCCGTGCCGACGCGGCGCCCTCGTCGGCACGTGACCAGCTCGCCGCGCGTATCCAGGGCGTTGTCTTCGCCCAGCACTACATGATGCTGGACTACGACTGCCCCCGGTCGTTGCTGGAGGCGGCGATCGAGGTCACCCCCGGTCTCGAATCGCCCACGGTCGCACCCCTGGCCAGCGCCGACTGGGTGGCCGTGCGGGCGATGGTGCCGCGCAAGGACGTCAACCCGATCATGGACCGGCTGGCCGCGCTGGGCACGAAGGCGATCCTGGCCTCCGACATCCGGGCTTGCCGACTCTGACTCCGGCCTGAGTCG
>JALZNB010000165.1 GCA_030857905.1 Actinomycetota bacterium | reverse complement strand
CACGTGGGCTGGTCCCTCCGGCCCCCCCGGAAAGACCAGCCCACGCCAAAATCCCGCCAGGCCGGATCGTCCCGCGTCATGGTGAGGTGGGCAAGATTGGCCGTTGCCAACGCCTTGCCCCGCAAGTAGCCAGCCGGAAACGTGGCGAGCAATGTCCCCACGCGAAGGCGAAGCCCAGCAACCACGCTGGTTCCGTAGCCGATCGCACCGTGGGCGACAAGCCCATTATTTACATACCGATGCCAGGGCGAAGCCCGGCGAACCACGCTGGTTCGGCAGCCGATCGCACCGTGGGGGTCCGGGGGGCTCGGCCCCCCGGGAATAATCACGACCGATCCCGCGAAAGCGCAAAGCGCTGAGCAGGACACGGCCGAGGTCGTCGGGATGACAGGATTTGAACCTGCGACCCTCCGCTCCCAAAGCGGATGCGCTACCAAGCTGCGCCACATCCCGGGGTCTTCGTCATGAGCCTAGCGTGACCCGCTAAGCTTGCTGCGCGCCGGTAGGTGGCGTGCGCGGGTGTAGCTCAATGGTAGAGCCCTAGTCTTCCAAACTAGCTACGCGGGTTCGATTCCCGTCACCCGCTCGTTGGCGGTCAGGCCCTGAGGGGTCTGACCGCTTTTTCGTCGGTGGAAGCATCCGATGACCGTGGGTTTCCCACCTGGTGAGCACTCTGGGTGTCGAATCGTCGGCAATGGTGGTGCGGGACACAGCCAGCCGGGTGAAAGGCTTGCGCTTGGATTAAGATCGTCCCCAACTCCATGGTGTTGCGGGCGTGGAGTCGGTAGGCAGTAACCATGTCGCAATCCGGCTACCCCTTCGCCATGGAAGCTCGCGTGGCCAACCGGACGATCGTCGAGACGAGTGTGCTCGTGTTCGACGATGCCGGTTTGTTGTTGATGCTTCGCCGTCGGGGCGGCCGTGACCGTCCCGATTCGTATCACCTGCCCGGGGGGCCGCAGATCACCGGCGAGACGCTCGCGCAGGCGGCGTGTCGGGCGACGGTGGAGGCTACCGGTGTGGACATCGAGATCACCGGGCTTGTCGGGATCTACAGTGACCCCGCCGATGTCGTCCGGCGACCGGGCGAGGGCTGGTGTCAGGAGCTCTCCGTGTGTTTCCAGGGGCGACCGGTCGGCGGCGACATGGGCACGGACGGGACGTTTCACGAGCCGTTGTGGGTGGAGCCCGAGCGGCTTGACGGGTTGACTGTGCCGAAGGCGGAGCGGGCACTGGTCACTCACGTGTTGGCCGAGCGTGACCGGCCGTATTTCACCTGAGGCCTGCGACGAGGGGCTCGGCGTCAGCCGTGGACACCGACCACTTTGGCGTATTCGACCTTGATGACGGGCCTGCCGTCGCCGTAGTCGTGTTCTCTGATCAAGCCGGTCTCGGTGAATCCGACGCTCTCGTAGAACCGGCGCGCGCGGCTGGCGCCCGCCAGTGTCCAGCACCGCAGTCGGCGGTAGTGGCTCGTGGCGTCCCATACGCCGTCCATGAGCGCTGACGCGGCACCGGTCCCCCACACGCGCGGGTGGGAGTAGACGGCGAACAGTTCACCATCGCTGCGGTTGTCGCGGTGTCGGCCGAAACACGCGAACGCGACGATCTGGGTGCCGCGCTGGGCGACGAGCAGTGTGTCGTCGGCGAACTCCGGGTTGGCGATCACCTGTGTCCACATGGTGCGTCGCTTCTCGACGAACCGCACCAGCCAGCGGCTCTCGAACAGGTCGCGATAGGCCAGGTGCCACGCCTGCGCGTGAATTTCGCCGATGGCCACCGCGTCATCACGGGTCGCTTCGCGCACGAGGACCGGAGCGTCCACTCTCACCTGGCGCGCTCCTCGGGGACAGCGCGGTTCAGCATGGGCCGAAGCATATCGGGGAAAACGGTTGGCGGATGGCGGGATTCCGGCGTAAACAGCAAGCGTGGCCGACGACTATGACCTGCGCGCCCTGACCGCCGACGACGTACCCGCTTTCGCCGAGCTGGTCACCAAGGCGTTCCTCGCCGATGGGGCGGAGGAGGTGGCCGGACTGTTCGGCGGCGTCTTCGAACCCGACCGGTCGCACGGTGTCTTCGTCGGTGACCGGCTGATCGGTGGTGGCCAGATCCTCAGCCGCGATCTGCGGGTACCCGGCGGCTGGATTCCGTTCGCGGGTGTCACCTACATCTGTGTCGCCGCCGACCATCGAAGGCGGGGCGTGCTCAGCCGGATCATGCGGGCGCAACTGCACGGGCTGCACGACGCGGGGGCCGAGCCGGTCGCGGCACTGTGGGCGTCGGAGGCGGCGATCTACGGCCGGTTCGGCTTCGGGGTGGCGACCGAGGTGACGTACTTCGACGTGATCGCGAAGTCACCGTTTCGGTCCGGCGTGGATCTGGGGTCGGCGCCGGTGCGGGAGTTGTCGCGGGCCGAGGCGTTGCCCGTCATCAAAGCTCTCTATGAGCGGGAGTCGTCGGCGAGGGTCGGTGCGCTGTCCCGCGATGACGCCGCCTGGACACATTTTCTCCACGACACCGCGGCCACCCAGGCGGGCGCGACGACGTTCCGGTTCGCCGTCCACCCGGACGGGTACGCGATATATCGGGCCAAGGGAGTGTGGGGTGAACGCGGCCCGGCCGGACAGATCAGCGCTCATGAGCTGGTCGCCGCGACACCGCAGGCCCATGCCGCGCTTCTGCGCCATCTCCTCGACATGGACCTCGCGACAAGTGTCACGTTCAAGGGGCCCATCGACGATCCGGCGGCGCTGTTGCTCCACGACCCGAGAGCCGCCCTACGCAGTCTGCGCGACGGGCTCTACATCCGTCTCGTCGATGTCGACCGTGGTTTGCAGTCGCGGCGGTACTCGGGACCGGTGGACACCGTCATCGACGTGACCGACGAATTCTGTCCGTGGAACTCGGGCCGCTGGCGGATGACTGTGGACGGTTCCGGCGCCGCCACGGTCACGCGGACCGACGACGCGCCTGATGTGTCGACCACGACCACCGATCTCGGCGCGGCCTTCCTCGGCGGAACCCGGCTGACAACGCTCGCCGCCGCGGGACGGGTGCAGGAACACACGCCAGGTGCTGTCGCTGCGCTGTCGTCGGTGTTTCTCACCGACCGCGTACCCGCGTGCCTGGAGATCTTCTGATTCACGGGTCCGGTGGCCGGGGAACCCCGACGGTAGCGTCCGGCGTTGTCCAGGGTGGGTAGTCCGGATCGAGGGAGGCGTCATGACCGGAACGGTCGTGTTCGTGGTGTTGATCCTGGTCGTGGTCGGGATCGCGCTGATGGCCGCACGCAGCCGGGCAGCCGCCAAACAACGACAGCTCGACGACGCCAAGGCCGATTCCCGGCGCTGGGTGGAACGTCTCGGCGGCCAGGTGCTCAACCTGACCGGCACGGACGAGCCGTCCCGACAGGCGCTCGCCGACGCGTCCGAGCGTTACACCGCGGCCGGGTCGCAGATGGAGCAGGCCGCGACCGCGGAACAGTGCCGTCTGGTCACCCAGACCGCCCTCGAAGGGCTGTAC